>CAYOSJ010000025.1:0-23863 GCA_964406595.1 uncultured Dorea sp. | reverse complement strand
CCCTGATTCCAGCGTGAGAGGCTAGCGTCTTGACCGCTTGACCAGGGAGCCATATCGCTGTACGCTCATTTCGTACTTGCCCAGTATACCAGACATATTCCGAAAAGGCAAGTACTTTTTTTATTTTTCTCAAAGAATTTCTGAATCTGTGTCACAAGATTCATGCGCAGATGTATCAACCGAACCACAGACCTCGTCGTCCGGCAAAGATTCCTTTGCATTCTCTTCTTTATTTAGCCTCATCTCAATTACAATCTGCTGAACCATATTGTCAACTTTAGTTTCTAAACCCGAGATCTGAATCGATGTCGAGACCAATTTCACGGTCAGGATAAATATAATCACTAAATAAATCAGATGAATCGGCGCCTGGAATCCCAAAAGTTCAGATATAAAGTAGAATAACTGTGGAAAAATCCCCATGATTACTAACATGCCTGAAAAAGCAATCCAAAAAATAGAATATTCAATCTTTAATTTTGACTGACATATCTTTCTGATCATAAAGGCCATAAGCAACGCCGCTCCAATGACCATCATTATTCTTAATGAAACCAACATATTTTTATCCTCGTTTTCTAAAGTTTTGAAGAAGCAAAATAGATGTCAGCATCCGTATCATATATTTTACAGAGCCCATGATATCCAGATAACTGCTTCCCACTTCTCTTTCGTCCATGATTACCGGAATCTCCGCCACCTTAGTGCCATTTTTCACCAGATATGAAATGGTGTCAGGTTCAGGAGCATAGTTAAGATTATGTACAAATTCTTTTATTATTCCTCTTGAGAACATCCTCATTCCTGACGTGGGATCCTTGATCATGACTCCTGTTGTCATCTTGATAGCCGCTGTTATCATCCGACTCCCTACCATACGCAGAGACATGTCCTTTTTCCCGTTTACAAATCTGGAGCCGATCACAACATCATACCCTTCCTCCATTTTCCCCAATATATCCGGTATGAATTCTACGCGGTGTTGTCCATCTGCATCAAACTGGACTACATACTGGTACCCCTTTTGGTATGCATATTTCAGCCCTGTCCTAAAAGCGCCGGATAATCCCAGATTGACAGGAAGGTCAAGCATCTCATATCCGTTTTTGCGGCAGATTTCTGCTGTCCTGTCCTCAGATCCATCATTGACAACCACATAATCATATCGGGGCTGCGTATGGATGATACTTGTTACCACTTTTTCTATGTTCTCTTCCTCGTTATAAGCGGGAATTACAATCAACAGTTTCTTCATAATATCTCCTTATCTTTCGTGTGTCTCGATGGATTCCCTCTTTTATATTTCAACCTGCCTGCTTTTCTTTCTGTCCCAATCCCACTAAAAACTGCGATTCCACATACTAATACCCAATATGCCCTCAGACAGACAAATACAGAAGCCGTGCGGACAAGAGTTCGCCAGAAAAATGACTGAAGCTTATCTACATGCTTTCCCCTTGCAAGTCCTGCCATCATCTCCTTTACCAGCGGATGACGTCCATAAACTCTCAGCAGTTTCACCGTTTTTCCAGGTCCGCCTCTGATATCTCCTTCCGATTGCAGCGACCGGCTTCCTATGGAAAAAAAACCGCAAAGCAGATGAAAGGCAAGAAGGTCTTCATAATCCTCCTGGATCCCCCGCTCTTTCATAAAAGACCAAAAATCCTCCGCAATATGCAGCCAGGCTTCTGCCAGAACTCCCACTTTATATTTATATTGTTGTGTGGCAGAATTTTCTGTAATTCGGTATAAATACACGCTTTCCTGTATAAACCCATACTTTGGTCCATACGTGCAGCACATCATATTATATAACTTGTCCTCCATCATCCGGTGATCCGCATGTTTTAAATGATATTCTCTCAAAAAGGAAGTTCGGTAAAGTTTCCCACAGTCTGAGATCAAATGGCCATCTGTCAAAAATCCCTGGAACCGGAAATCTACTGTTCGGGTAAACTTGCCGCTTCTTAAATGATGACGGCTGATCTCCCTGAATCCCAAAGCATCAAACCGGCGAAAATTCCCCACCACAATATCCGCCTGTTCTTCTTCTGCTTTTTCTACCAGTCTGCGGACCGCACTTCTTCCATCCAGACAATCATCTGCATCCACAAACAAAAGGTATTCCCCCTCTGCCGACTCTATGCCCCGGTTCCTTGCCGCTCCCGCTCCTTTATTTTCCTGATGAATCACCTGTATATTTTTCCTCTCCCCTGCATAGTTTTCGCAGATAACAGGACAGTTGTCTGGAGAACCATCATCCACAAGTATTACCTCCATGTTTTGATAATCCTGCTCCAACACACTGACAATGCATTCCTCCAAATACTTTTCTGCTTTATATATGGGAATGATCACGCTGACCAAAGGAAGTTTTCTGTCACACAGCACTTTTTCACCCCCTCCGCCATTCTCTGACACTGGAAACAAGTTTTCCTGCAAAAATATACGCCATTTTTTCCAGAAATTCCTGAAATGTTATCCCTCTGTTTTTCATCATATAAATTACCGCAGCAACTGCTCTCCATCTCTTTCCACATTTGAGTTCCGCCTGATACCGTATTCTTGCCTTTCCGCACTCTATTAACTGTCTTTCCCTTCTGTCTGTAATTCCACATATCCCTGCAAGCATGTCGATCAATTTCTGGAATTCTCCGCATCTCTCCCGCTCCTGTTCTTCCGTTCGCCAGGCATGGGATGCACTTGCTGGTCTTACATACACCCCGTACAGTTCCTCTCGTATTGTCGGACAGGGGTAACGATAAAAAAATGGCAGAAGCATCTGCAGATTCTGACCTGCAAAACTGTCTGGAATTCTTTTTTCCGGATAAATTTCAAAAAAACGTTCTGTCCGGAACATGTAGCACCCACAGCAGACAAAGGTTTCCCCATTAAGGACCGGAAAAAACAGATTTTCATTTGTCAGATCTCCGCTTCTTTCATCCGCCCGAACTCGCTCTCCTGTTTCTTCCAGCACATAATAACTCAGAGAACGGACACATTCATAATCTGGATATGCCCGTAAAAAATCCACTCTTTTTTTTACAGACTCCGGTTCCAGAACATCATCTGCGTCCGGCCATATCAAAAATTCCCCTGTCACAAATGGAAAGCCGCGGTTTAATCCGGCTGCGGCGCTTCCTCCGCCAGTGAGAATCCTGTATTTGATTCCCCTCTCCTCAAATCTTTCTCTGTAGCCTTCTGCAAGGGCAATGGTTCCATCCGTAGAGTCTCCGTCCACCAGAATCATTTCCAGTTCCCTGTGCGACTGTCTCAGAACAGAATCCAGCATCCGAGAAAGATATCTCTCCCCATTTAATACAGGCGTCACGATTGATACCCTGTTTTGCACAAATATTTCCGCCAATTCTTCATCACCCAGTTTCGTGTATTTTTTATCTGATTTTTACCAGTTTTTTGTCCTCTATCTTATAGACAAACTCACATCCCTCGGTCAGATTCAAATGATGCGTGACAAGCAGGATCGTCTTATTTCCCTCCATCTGATGAATATCCTTCATCACTTTCCTCTCCGTTTCTATATCCAGAGCTGCTGTTGCCTCATCCATGATCAAAAGTTCAAATTCTTTATACAGTGCCCTTGCAAGGGCAATTCTCTGACGCTGACCGCCCGACAATGCCGTCCCATTTTCACCAATCACTGTATCCATTCCGTCCGGCATTTCTTTTACATCTTTCCAGATATGAGCATGTTTTAAGCAAGAGATAAGCCGTCCCTCATCCTCCTCTTCTTCCATAAAAACCACATTATTCCGGATCGTATCTCCATTTAAATATATCATTTGAGGAATGTAACTCACCACACTGCCAAGATCTGCCTTACAAGGTCCTTCTGCGTCCTTTCCTGAGGTCAGATCAAAATCGTCATACCAGATATGACCGGACTGGGGAGTTAATAACCCCAGAATCAGATCCAGAAACGTTGTCTTTCCTATGCCTGAATCTCCGATAATTGCTGTGGAATGTCCCGCAGGTATCTCCACAGAGATATCTCTGAAAATTTCTTTTCCATCAGGATACTGGAATGTCAGATTTTCAATGCGCAATCCTTTTCTGAAAGTAATCTGTTTCTTACGGAGCTGATGTTCGATCTCTTCTTTTTCTTTCAGTTGAAAATATCGTTTCATATTGCTATACAAAATCTCATAATTCTTCTTTCCATACTGAATTCGGTTGGATTCCACTATAAACAACACCACATTGGGGAAAATCTGGATTAAAATTGTAATACAAATGATAATATCCGCCCAAAAATAAGATAAATCTAACCCGGTCGCCAATATCGCTGCCAGCAGGAAAAAGATTCCTGCCTGTATCAGGCTTTGCGATATCACTCCCATCCGTTCCGTCATAAAGGTAAAGTCCTTCTGTACCTGCACATGTTCCATGCTTATTTGTCTATATTTTTCCAGAAGATTATCTACCCGTGAATCCATCTTTATTTCTTTATAGGCGCCGTAAGAGGTCGTCACAAGGGAGGCTGTTTTGATATCCCCTTTTCGCTTCTTCTCACTGTACTGCAGAATTCGTCTAAAGCAGTACGCAGAGGGCAGCATAACAATAACCATAACAAAAAGACACGCTACTACGCCGATCCAGTGTGCTTTATATGCGACAAGCAAAAAATAACCAAAAAAAGTAATCACCCTCGCAAACCTGTTTATGAACGTAACCAGAATATCCGCACTCACTTCCGTATCTGTCCGTACTCCCGCAACCTGCTGCATAACGCTTCTCTGATTATGTTCCAGTAGTTCTTCCTTCGTGTACAATTCATATATTTTTACGGACCAGGTATGTGCAAGGTTTTTCAAAAAACTATTTGATGTCTTTTTTTTCAACAAATCATAGAAACCTTTTACCAGGAAGATAACTCCAAGAAAGGCAACTTGTCCAGAGACTCCCTTGGGAATTTCTGGCTCAGACAGTCTGCCCAATATCAAAACAAGAACAACAATACTGCTCCAATCTACAAGTGGGCTGAACACACTGAACACGATACATAAATGTAATTCTTTTCTCTCTTTTTTATCTAAGAGTCCTGCCAAATTCCAAAACATCTTCCTGCTATTCTTCTGTTCCTGCCATAACTGTTGTATTTTCATAACGATTCCATATTCCCATTAATAAATTTTTCAGAAACTACTCTTTCTCGTCTCAGATACTCTTTCGTTTTCTTCCAGTCAATTTTATCCCACATTTTGTTGTCTCCGGGTTTCGCACCTTCATTCACAAGGCGAGATTCCAAATCCAGTTTTTTCAGTATACTTTCCATTCGCTCATTTCTGCTGCTGTGGAGAAACACCAGAAACTGTTTTTCCATCAATATCGAAAATACCGTCCCATGAAAGGAATTTGTAATGATGCACCATGCATTTCGGATATATCCCAGGAATTCCATCGGTCCGCCAGACACACACAATTGTATCCCGGGATCTGATTTTAAGGAAACAGGCATGGACACCTGAATTACCTTTTTATGGAATGTTTTCGACATCCTCCTGACGTAATCCATCATGTGTTCATTTTCTTCTGTATGATAGAGAAGAATATAATCCTTCTCCATCGGAGTTCTTCCTATCCGCTCCCATTCTTCTCTGTCCAATAACAGCGTCGGATCCAGAACATTTTCCACATCCCTGTGAAGAAGACTGCCCATATAATCTGCCGCGCGTTTTTCACGCAGAGATATTTCTGTAAAATTATCCCGAACCGCTTCTGCAAGTTCATTACTTTCCCGTTCTGAGAGAGAGGCTCCTCCAAAACTCGCCCCGTAAGCCGTCAACCGGCAGTTTCTTTTGTCTTTTATTTTCCCAAGGTACACATCATCAAACCCTATGGTGATCTCTGGATTCCACACCTGATCGCTTCCCACAAACACGCAGGAATATCTTTGCAGTGAAATATGATCTGCACATTTTACAGACGGCTCTTTCGTCAGATAGTTTCGTCGAAATTTCCTCATATTTTTCCTTCGCTTATAAAACGCAATACCTGTGGATAAATTTCTCAAAAGAAGCCAGGGATTAAAATAATACTTTACCTGTTTTTCCCGACAGGCAGCGGTGATCGGCAGGAAATGGTATCTTCCAGACAATCGCAGCGGCGCATAGGGTATGATTTCTGCCGTCTTTCCTGATTTTTCTATATAACGCTTCAGTGCATACGCCTGAAGCATCGCCCCATAATCATCTGCCCAGTAAAATGTCAATATTCCAACCATATCTCCGCTTCTTCTGCCTCCTCGCTCATAACCCTATCATCCTTAGCCATGCCCTGCGCAGAATACAACAGATCTCATACACCGGATGGCAATGAAATGCCAGCATATACTCAAGTTTTATACGAACCCCCAGTTTTTTCCAAAATTGAGAAGCCCTCTCTGTTTTCTCTAATTCCAAGATATACTTTCTCAAAATTTCATCATCACACATACGACATGACGCATACCACCACGAAATCTTACTCACAATATACCGCTGCCACTGCAGCGCATATTCTGTCCTGCCATACTCTATCTCCCGGTCACGGATATAACAGTCACACGCATACATACTTTTATATGCCCCTATACTCTGCCGCCAGCTGGCGCCGCTGTTCCGCCTTCTGTAATAATATCCACGACACGGCAGTACAGCGGCATCCCCCCCTCGCTCCAGCAGTTCATACATATATTTTGTATCCTCTTCATTTACCAATTCTTCATCAAACCATATCCCTTCTGCTCTGGACCTGCGAACCATTTTACCTCCAATCGCAGCCCATGATTTTAAACCTTCTGCAAAAATAAAGGATCTTAATGCCTCCTGCTTTTTCAGATGATACGTCCGTCTGATCCCTCTTCTGTACTTTCTCCGATCCAGCCGCTTTCTTCTTTTGTCGAAATTCTCAGACCATATACTATGATAAGCACAGGCAGAAATGGCTGCCTGACTTTCTTCTGCAAGCCGGCATAACTGCTCCAGGAGACTGGGATGAATGGCGTCATCACTGTCCAGAAAGAACAGATACTTGCCTTTTGCCTCTCGAATTCCTGCATTTCTCGCCGCAGACACCCCTCTATGCTCCTGCACCAGCACACGGATCCGCGGATCATGAGCGCCCCGGCTTTCACAGATTGCCCTGCTTTTATCCTTCGAACCATCATCTACTAAAATCAACTCAAAATTGCGATACGTCTGCCCAAGCACTGACTGTACACAGGTATCTATATACTGCTCCGACTGATAAACCGGAACAATTACAGAAACCAATGGTTTATGAGATTGATTTAAAAAGGACACATAATCGAAACTGTCCAGATACCGTCTTTTCCAAAAACTGTTCTTTTGAAATTCCAGAATATTACCCAGTTCCTCTCGTTTTTCAAATCCCGGAATACAAACAGCCGATGAAATTTCTGGATAGTCCCTGTGTGTAAATACGACTTTATTCTTATAAGGCAGCCGGTCAAACCGCTGTAAAGTTTCATAAGTGCATCTTCCCCTTTCACAGCCAAAAACAAATACATTCTCTGGTTCAAGGACGATTCTCTGTTTCCGCTTCTCCCACGCTTTCACTGCCTCTTCAAATGTATCATAATGCATAAAATAGATCTTAATATCCGCCGCCATTCCCACCGGATAAGAGATTCCTTCCTCGTAGACAGGATGAATCGGCTGTTCCAGATACCACTCCAGATTTTCTGCAAACCGAACAAAATCATCCATGGGAATGAACAGATTAATCGTCGGAGAATAAAAGGGTAATTTCAGATCCTTGTATATGATTCCTCCTACGCAATTGGATGCAATGATGACAGGTCTTTTATTTTTCAGCCGCAGTCTTCTGCGCCATTTATACAATTCCCACTCACAGAACTTCACCCCTTCTGTTATTACCCTTTTCATAAACGATCTCTTATCCTCCTCTATTTTCCACCCATCAATTTTACAAACACGGAAAATGGCAGTCTTTGGTATAACTCTATAAACAGCCTCCGGTGTTTTGCCGCTTTGACCGGCTCCCTGAGCCGGGGCTGCAGGAGATCTTCTCTCTTACATGCAAACCATCGGGCATCTTTTTCAATCTCTTTCCAAAACTCTTTTGCTTTTTCTGTATGGGCAATCACAAGCGACGTTCCCATACCATCATCAAAATCCGGTCTGACGCGCTCCACTCCCCAGAAATCACCTATGGTAAAGTCGCTGCTCCGACTGGTTTTGCAAAAACTGCAGGAATAGCAGGAAGGTCTGATATTGCAATTTGCAAAATACATCCTGCAGTACGCATCCCGATGAAGTGCATGTACGATCTCCTGGTCTCCTACTGTAAAAGAACACATCCGTCCATGATCCCGGTTTCTTTTATCCCGAAAAGAAAATGTTTGTAATTTTCCCTTATACCTGTTCTCCAGATAGGTTACGTAATCTCTCCAGATACCCGGCGATCCAACTCCATAACATACCAGATCCACAAGAAGCAATTTCCTATACTTTTCATTTAAAAAAAGCCTGAGAGCGTATGCCTGACATGGCGTCCCACAGAACAATACCCAGCGGTCTTCCTCCAATTCCTCCTGTATCTCTCTATAGATTCCTTCCAGATTACTCTGCACATACTTCGTTCTTTTTATTGTATCAAGTTGTTTGATATCTTCTGCCTTTTTGTGCCATACCGTCATACTGTCATCATAACCGGCTCCATAAACTACCCCTTGTTTTTCCAGAACTTTATGGGCAAGAAGCGGGAACATGCCACCGGAAGAACTGGTATAGCGTATGGTATCATCCTTTGCCTGCACCCCAAGGTATAACTCTTCCTCTGGATTTTTGTTGTTGCCCTTTGCAGGACAGACTTTCTCACAAAGACCACACTTTGTACAGACAGAGTCTTCTATTACCGGATACCAGAATCCTTCTATGTCCTCATACATACGAATTGCATCGACAGGGCAGATGTCTGCACAAGCCTGACAACCACAGCAATTTTCTTTTTTAAGTCTCATTTTCTCTCCTGTTCTTAAAAAGAATACGGTACCCGCTGTCACAAAGTTCTCTGAATTCTCTCGTTCTGCCATAGAGAAACACCCACAACAGATTAATCCCCCAAAAGCAGATCATAAGTTTTCCAAAAAATCCGTATCCCATGCACAATCTATGAATAGCAAGCCCTGTCATACCTACAACTCCTGTGTATACCAGATACCGGGCGAAATAACTCGTAAGCGGAATCTCTATATATCTGTATAATACAAATGGTTCTATCCAGACGGACGTCAACACCATACTGATCAATGTTCCCAGAAAGATCCCAAGCGTTCCCAGACGGAACACCAGCGCCATGGAAATCCCCAGATTCAGCACGGTTTCTAAGATTACTTTATAACGATCCAGACGGAACAATCCAAGCGCATCTCGAAAGACAATGACTGCCTGTCTCATTCCTGTAATATAAAATTTCAAACACAATACCAGTACGACAGAGAGCGGAAAGACATACTGTTTTCCGAAACTGACCTCTATAAAAGGATTGATAAATTCATAAATACAAATGGCAGAAAACCCAAATATCCACTGTCCTACAAAGAGGGCGTCTTCCAAAATTTCCCGGATCCGCGTTTTGCCTGCACTGACTCTCAGATTTCCCACGCTCGCCGTAATCCCCTGGAGGATCTGATTCAAAACCTGCCGGACGGAACCAATGATCAGATAATAATTAAAATAACTTCCTACGCTGGAGAGACCTACCAAAGAAGAAAGCAACAGATTATCCGTATTATTTACCACAACATTTCCTACTTTGTGCAGCACCATCGCCCGCATATTACTGAAAATTTCTTTTGTTTCTCCCTTTGGCAGTGGTTCAGCATCTTTCTCTTTTAAATACGGATATAAACGGTCAGCCTTTCGGGAAAGCGCGATGTTTCTCGCCAATGTACAGATCAGGCTGACAGACAGAAACAATATAAAATTCCGGGCGGCACATAACGCCACAATCTGTACGATGTCCTGAAGCACAAAGAAAACCGTCTGATACCATACTCCCACAGAAATCAGCTGATGAGCATCAATTAACGTGCGCTTATAGACCCAGAGATAGGACAGCACCGAGTTAAACAAATACATCAGATATATGAAAGTCAAATGTTCAACCTTCTGATTCCCGGTCAATGGTTCTAATAAAGGAATACAGGCAACCCCCAAAAACAAAATAGAACCAGATATCGCATGATAAAATGTTCGATATAATTTCATCAGAGACTTCTGTTTTTCTTTATCTCCCCGGGCGATCGGATCATACAATGCATAAGGTATGGCTGTTACAATGTCCAGTTCCGACAGGGCAAGTACCATGACCGTATTTGAGAACAAACCGCAGACTCCCACATAATCCGCGCTTAGCGTACGCGTAAAAACAACTCTGACCGCAAACCCCATAAGGATGGCCAACAGCCTGGAAATTACTGCTGTAGTTGTATTTCTGACAGAATGTTCTGTCCGTGTCTTCTCCATATATCCTTCCATATTCATTCCATTTCTTTTCATTCGTTCCCTTTTTGCCCTCTACCTTAAATGAACTTTTCCAAGCAAATATCCAAATTCTTCTTCCTCCTGCTCATTTGCCAGAAGAATCTGTTTTCCCGTATCCGGATCCACTATGGAAAAATACAGGGAATACTCTTTTTCTGAAAGTTCCTTAAGCGGGATCCTGACATCAAAGGTCAACTGTTCCTCTTTGTGTATTCCACCAGACAGCTGACTAAGCGGCTGGTGGATCGTATAACTAAAGTTTTCTTTTTCACTGCAGACCAGCACCTGAATATCCGGTTCTCGATATATCGGTGCAAATCCAACATTTTTCAACGTCACTTTCACAGACAGACGATTCTTCAGAAACTGTCTGGAAATAGCCGTATCTGTAATAAAAAAACGATATCCCAGATGTCTCTCTATATAGGAAAGTCCATCCATTCCATCAAAACAACTATCTTCCCTCACCGTTTTCCTTTGCCATTTTTCAAGCACCTCCTGATCATAATCTCTGTTAAGATAGGAAATATGCATGGTCGCCAGATCTTTTCGTGCATATTCAAAATCGTTATATCCATTGTCTACAATTACTTCTCCTCCATTCGGCGTCCATCGGCACAACTCCTCCTGAAAATCCAGTTCTTCCTCCCTGCTCCACGGAGAAAAATCTCCCGCCTCACTTGCTTTTTCCAATCCATAAGTACCATAATCGCTTTCGCTTCCAAGCATTCCATCATTAAACAGTCCCAGCCTTCCGGCAAGCGGGTCTGCTGACACATATTTCTCTAACGGTTCTTTCATCCGGGTGATCTGACGCCAGTACATCGGCATCCTGACAGACAGATAAATAGACGGGTCTGTTCCCTTTGCTAATTCCAGAGCCAGTCTCTGCATATCTTCACTGTTTGCGTATGGCGTTCCATTCATCTCCCCCCAGTTTCCGATAAACAAACCCTGCAACAGAAAAATCTTCTGTTGATGTCTATGCAAGATCTCCTCTAACTGCCGTATATGAAGAAGAATCGTATCAAGTCTTCCCGGCTCCCGCCCCATTGCCATCCCATCCCAGTCATACGAGAAACGGACGATCAGACGTTTGTCTATTGTTTCCAACGCATGGAACAGTTCCTCGATATTCGCAAGTCCCTTTTGCGTAATTTCTCCATTGCGGTAATTCTGCAGATTAATATGTACAAGCGTAATGGTTGTGTCCGTATCGTTTTGATATCTTTCTTTCACAAGTTCTGCATAATCTGTTTCCTCATCTTGAATCATAAAACCATAAATAAAGTAAAATCCACGATTCGGATTTTTTAGTTCCCGGTTTGATTCTGTAAATACCGTTTCTTCTATCCTCACATTCTTTACATATAAAAACATCAAAATCATGCAAAGCAGACATCCTGCCCCAAATATCTCTGCCTTCAAACCAGACCTCCTCTTACTTCTCTTCGCCCTCATAATCAACTGCCAGATTATACGGTGAATTGGGTTCTTGTTTAAAATAGTAGCAGACAAAGTTCTCATCTTCATAACCTACTCTCCATTCATAAGGATAAAGTTCTGAAAATTGTTGACACCACTGATATGCCTTTGATTCTACTATGGTACGGCTTTCCTGCTTTTTATATATATCCCACGGATTCGATCCCACTTTCAACTTCCTCCGTGCCATTCCAACTGAGATCCGCGACGCCCTGACCTCTGGACACAGACTGCTTTCAATACTGGAAAAAAGAACTGTATGATTATCTGACATCAACCATGCCGGACCCTGAAAAAGATGTACCTGCGCATAAGCGATCGGTCTTTTTTCCACATATAAAAATACATATTCTGTAGGCAGTTTATAACTTTTTTTCTGACAGTTTTCCAAAAAAGTCAGCCATTCCTCATGATATCCATGTTCAATGGTCTGATACAGTTCATCCGTTGCAGACACGATGGTATAACTGTTTTGGGGAAGTTTTTCTATAATGGACTGAGTGGTCATTACAGCGGAATTATAACGCGTCAATTCCATATATAAAGAACCATGCAGTACCCCGTTCTCCAGCGCGGCAATATACATCCCAGCCACACCAAACATCATTAAAACCTGCAGTACCACTTCCCTGCAGAACAGTCCAAGTACAGAAAACAACATATCAACAGGCATAACCATCACTGTCAAAATCAACATCTGCTCTACTGCACAAAGTCTGGAACCTGCAATAAGCTGCGGCATCCCAATCGCCCTGGAAGCGTAAACTGCCATAAACAGGATCGATGCAATAATCATGGGCAGATATCCGTCAAAACAACTCTGATCCAACCGTTTCCGGAAACATTTTGCTAAAACCCATGCTCCCATACGATAAAGCGCCCACAATACAGCCGCTCCTGCCGTACACAGCACAATATGACATGCCCGCTCTTTCTCGTACACCTCACTGTAGCCCATCTGGAAAATTTTTTCACCGACTCCTTTATTTTCTATTTTACTGTAAGTCATTTCATCAAAAGTCTCGTCCTCCTCAGGATCTGTATGATTCATGACCCCCAGCGCCCAATTCATGGACTTTTCAAAAGGAATTCCTGACGCACGCGCCGCTGCGATCGGCATAACTGCGATCAACAATGCACACAGAACGGAAACTGCCAACGGCAGGAACCGCTTTCTTGAAAACACCCTTCTTAAAAACACAACAGCAAAAGAAAGGCACAAAAGAAAAGCCATAATCGTGACATAATAGTGTGTCACAATGGAAGTTGCCAACGCCATCATAAATAGAAATACATTTTCATCTCCAAAATACCGTAAGCGCTTTCCTTTAAACACGAACTCGCTCTCGCTTTTCAGATAACGTATCAAGTACCTGGCACAGAGAAACTGAGCAAATAGACCAAACTCCTGAGGGATTGTATACTGAAGACGGGACATTGCATATACTGCATTGACACTTTTCAGATCCAAAATCAAAAACAATGCCATTACAAAAAAAGGAGCGTACCGCGAATGGAATACCTCACGCAGCAACCCATAAACTGAGATTAAAAAAGTCACCACATGAATTCCGGCAAGAAACAACAGTATGCTGTAAATTTTAATCCCGAACAGCGTATGCAGACAATAGATAAAGCAATGCATTCCCTCCGGGTAAATACCGCCGGAAAAAACATTTCCATTTACCAGCCCTTCGATCCATGAATGATGGACGTACAGATCTCCAAAGGGGTATGAATAATCTTGAAACACGTCATAAGAAAAATAAATCATTCCATAAATCAGAAGGATCGATAAGACAATATATTCTCCCAGGTGTGGGCGTATGCTCTTCCACCATTTTCCACATTGCTTTTTCAAACCTCCTACCAGCCATTTCATCGTTTCACGGATCAAAGAGCGAAGCCCGCAGGCGCCAGCCATTACCCGGTATACACGATCCACATATCTGGAAACAGTCTCTCTGGAAATCCCTCTCAAATAAGACAGAACCAGAACTCCATAAAAGATCAGAAGGACTGTCCGTCGATTAAGAATATGAAGAAGTCCCAGCCCAAGGATGACCGTATTGATCAAAACAATCTGTACTGTCACACAAAAACTGAAACGGTACAGTTTTCCCTTCTTCCTCAGATATCTGCGAAATATATACGAAGGCCACAAAAACATCAATGCATAATATGCAAAAAAAACGGCGGCATACTGACCCGCCCAGTATAATGAAAACATACTGTCATCCTCTTTCCATAAACTCAGTCAGCAGTTCAAACTCTTTTCCCCAGGGCATTTCTTTTACTTCTGCTTCTTTTTTGAATACTGCTCTTTTTGTCCTGTCCTTCAAAAGCCCGGCAATACTGCCGGCAATTTCCTCCGGATCCAACCGGCAGAGAATTCCATCCTTTCCATTGACGAGTTGTTCCCTGTTTCCCGGACAATCCGAAACAATAACCGCGCACCCCAGGATCTGCGCCTCCTGAACAGCGATGCTTTTCCCCTCATACCTGGTAGCATGCACATACAAATCAGCCTGTTTATAATACGGATATGGATTCTCTACCTGCCCAAGCAGACGAAAATCTTTCTCCAACCCCAACGCTGCAATCTGCTTTTCCAAACGCTTTCTCTCTTCGCCCTCTCCAAGTACATACCATCTGATCTTATATCCTTCTTTCTTCAACAAACTCATTGCCTGAACAGCAATATCGTATCCCTTCTGGTACGTCAGTCTTCCCACAGTAAGCAGGCGGAGACCGTCATAATCATCAGAAAAACCCCCTGGTTCCTGTGCTTTCCAGCGGATTTTTTCTGCATCAATGATATTAGGAAAAACGAACGTCCTTTTTTCATACTGGGGATACAATCTTGCAAATGATTCCCTTACCTCTTCAGAAACAGCAAAAATACGTCCGAATTGTTCCCAGCAGCCCTGGTCCATATCCAGGGTATACCCCGCACTCTCATAATCAATATGTATAAATGCTGCTTTTCTTTCTGCTTTTACATACTTTGCTGCATAATAGGAAGCGCCGCCTTCCATCCATGCTATGACCAGATCAAATGATTCCTCAAAACGATGTGCTCCTTCCGCCACCATCGACCAGCACAATTTATCAATCTGAACCCTTCCAATTTTCATCATCTGCACAAGATTTTTTACGAGACCTGCCAGTTTCTCCATATAATTTCCGTTCCGGAAATAGGATGTCAGAACTGTTACCGCCATCCTGGATCTTCCCCGTCTCCCCCAGACAGAACAGTTGCTGAGCCGTCGATTTAATACCCGGATATCCGGTGGAAGATCACCACTTAATTCCCCTTGTTCCATCATTACATAGAGAGAAATCTCGTACTTTGTCCGGTCCAGTTTCTTTAGAAACTCCAGCATTGCCATCTCTGCTCCGGCTCGGCCCAGAGTATTAATGACTAACAGTATCTTCTTCATACCTGCAATACACCATACTGGAAGGTGCCTTCTCCTTCTTTTGTTTAACTAACGTTCCCTGAGAGAACACAAATGCAGTCAGATGTTTTTCCATCCAACGAAGCCTCATATATGCGATCGTCCATCCGACAAATGCGCCAATCAATAAACCACTTCCATACCAGATTTCTTCAAAATGTAATGCAACCATGCTGGCAAGAAATGTTGCCAGGCAAAAACTTAAAGCAGTCATAACCGCGCCTGTCATATCCTTAAAATAATAGAGAAACAGAACTTCCGCATACATTAAAAATAAAACAAAATATCCGGCTGCCAGACATGGATAAATACGCATGATCATCCCTGCAAATCCGATCTGAGGCAAAATGACAATACACAACAGATAGGCAACCACTGAAATGATAAACTGGATACGCACCAGAGACATCAATTCGCTGGATAGCTTACGGAACATCCTTTGCTTCGCATTTTCAATATCAGCCGCCTTACCTCCTATGACCGCCTCTGAATATGCTTTATACTTTTCGTGAAAATGCATTTCTACCCGGGTTGTAAAAATAATTGTTGCCGAAATATTTGTAAACATTGCCAGACAAGTTGCCATATCATACGGCTGGTTACACACAAAACTTCTGGCAACTACAATACGCATATCTGAAGTCCAAAAGACAAAATTATGAATAAACAGACCCACCGTATAAAAAAAGTTTGCTGCTACCAGCTGCCACGAATTCTTAAAATAGGCAAGTACATTTTTATACCGGTTACTGTTTCCTCTGAAATACCTTTTTATCGTTGCGAACTCAAGCACTGCAATGAAAAAGAAACCTGACACCAGTGAAAAAAGGATACTAAATGAAATATCCCAGTGAAATACAAATCTCAAAACCAGCGCCTCCAGAAAGGCAACCCCCAGTCCGCCCAGAAAGAACATCGAGATCAATTGATAGTCCTTGCAGACAGAAAGGTAGATCATAGAATAAAACACCAGCACCAGACAAATATAACCACAAAATCCGGTAAACACATAAAAAACGTCTACTCCTCCCACAAAATATTCCCAAAGACAAAAAGGAACTGCAAGAAGGCAACTCAGACAAACCGCCAATAACATTCCGATATAGTAACAAGGCAGAATATCCTCATACCGTTCTTCAAAAATGGCATCATGTATATACTTTGATAACACAGCGTTAAAAGGCGCTGTTGTCAGCAATGCAAAAATAAAAATATACAGGACGGTACAGGAAAATAATTCCCTTTCCATATAAGCCAGACTGTCAAAATCCAGCGCTCGCTCCATAAGCAAAATATCCAGTATCACCAAAACCATCGGCGCTACTGTAATAACCGTCCCATACGCAAAACCGACAAAATCAGCCATCAGGGAACGCTTTTCAAATATACGGTTCAATCTGATCCCTATCCCTGCCATAATCCTATCCTTTCTCTAATCCTGGTCTAAACTTCTCTCAAAATCTTCATAAATATCACGATACGTATTCTGCATTTTCTCAATGCTATAACACTTCGTCACTCTCTTGTATCCGCGTTCTCCCATCTCAAGCCGCAATTTTTCATCACGGGCAAGTTTTAGAATTGCCTGCGTAATTTCTTCTACATTCATAATATGCGTTACAATCCCTGCCGCACCAAACGTATCTTCTTCACCCAGGATCAGCCCCTCACAATTCCCCACATTCGTGGCTATCACCGGTTTACGGGCTGCAAAACTTTCCAAAAGAACTAACGGCTGCCCCTCACTGATACTGGTCAGAATTGTCATATCCATTCTGCCCAGATATTCTCTGATATCAATCCTTCCGGTAAATACAATATCCGATGTTTCCATCAGTTCTGTCAGTTCAAAGCATTCCCTGGCATATTCTTTGTCTTCTTCCCACGGCCCCATGATCCAGAGTTTCAGCGCCGGTTCCTGTTCTTTCGCAAAACTGAACGCCTGTATCATTGTTTTTATATCCTTAATCGGTGTCACACGGACAATGGCGCCAATATTAATCCTTCCCTCGTCCTCATCACATCTTCCCGGAATACCCTGTAGTCTCGCCACATCGACTCCATTGGGAACTACCATCGTCTTTTCCACAGGGCATCCCAGTTCCAACTGCAGTTCTCTGGCATTCCCGTATAAACTGGTAACAAGATCTGCACTCCGATAAGCCAGCAGCGACATTTTTCGAAACTGGTCAATCCAGATGTTTTTGTATATTCCTTTTACCCACTGCGCCCTTACCAGTTCTTCTTCCCGCTCTCGCGTATAGATCCCGTGCTCCGATATCAACAGCCGGCTTCCGTAAATACATTTTGCCATGCTGCCGATAACTCCCGCATACCCGGTACATACGCAATGATAGATATCTGCCTCAGGCAATTTCATCTTCAATGTTAAAAATAACGGAAGATAGATAGAACGCATCATCCACAAAAAATCAGAAAATACAATCTGGCTATAATTCAGGCGATAATAATCCAATACATCCTGAAAAAAATCTTCTCCCATAAGCAGATTATTCAAGGATACATCCGACCTCTGAAACCACCGGAACAATACTTCCCAGTCTGTATGCTGATCCAAAACCAGACTCCGTAAAGTCCGGGATTCTTCTTTGCTCAGTCGCCTGTGCCTCCGTTTTCTATTCCACTCATCATCACTTAGATAAAGTTCATGTACCTCAATTACATTTTCGGGCATGGTATATGCAAACTTTCTTTGCTTAGACCGTTTTTCTACAATCGCTAAAATCACAAATTCGTGTTCCGAAAACGTCTGTATTAAACTATGTACCCAACTTGATACACCACCCACCACATAAGGATAAGAACCCTCAACTACCATGCAAATTCTCATATCTACCCTCTTTTCGGCCGTTTTGAAATATCCTGACTATCGACTATCGTTTTCCGACAAAGTCAATGTTACATTCTCATTCTCCGTCTCGATCAAAAATGCTCCTCCGCCCAGCGCTTCCATCGTTCCGCCTTCTATACTGATATCAGAATCTTCACTCATTCTCAGAATATACCAAACCGTTTTTCCGGAATTGTCCGATTTCAAAAATATCTTGTTTCTATCCTGTTTAACCTCATAATCTAATGTAAGGAAATTGCGGATACGGCTATCGCATTCTGATACCGTTGTTCCGGAAAATGCATCAAAATCCTTCCAATTTTCACCCAGATCCGCAACAAAATTCTTCGACATCTCTTCCCATGTCTCAATCCCTTCATCGCCGGGATATATCACTTCTGATGCATCTACCCATACGCTGCTGTATCCCAAAGCCGTCTCTACACACCGGTTTCGGAAATCCTCCTTATAGGTATAACGAAGCCCGTCAATGAAAGCAGCCTGTTTTGTAGACTGTTCTGATACATATCCTACGATCTCACTGTCTCCATGATAGTCCTCAACTACCGTTCGTACATCCGCCAGGATACCATTTCCTAAAACAGACTCCACTTCCCCATCTGACAGACCACTCGCATAGAAAGATGTAAAACGATAATCAGGGATCGCCTCCTTGACAAACCGGTCATCTTCTCCCAGTTTTTTCTCCACCCCTGTATCTGACACACAAAAGCCTGACAAACCTGACTCCGCATTCTGCTCATTAAGAAGTTTCATATAGTAAATAAGCATATCCTGATCCGGAAGTTTATCATCTTCATAATCAAACTGCGGAGACATCATCGTCGAAAATCCTAAATTACTTTTCTGATAAGCAGTAACGATATCCGGCCACATAGTATCACGGAATACATTTTGAGAAGACCGGCTGTAACGCCTCATCATTTCTTCCTCATTCTCTTCTGCCAATCCCGGATAATTAAGCATGACCAGATTCTGGGCATTGACCACCGGATATATCTCATACTCTTTTGTCTGCGATGACATGGCAGATAAAAGGCCAAGTCCCATCACATCTTCCATATAGTCTCCGTTCACGGCAAATACGAACGTTGATTTCAAACTATTTCTCCAGATCACCGGTGGCGAATCCATATAATCAACGGTCTCATTCTCCATGATACCCGACATATATGTTTTCGTTCCCGTTCCTAATGTAAACCATGGAAATGTCAATTCCATATCCTGTTTTCTTTTATTATTATCTTCATCTTCATCGTAGTAAATCCGTTCCCCGCCCAGCAAGAATCCTTCATACAGATAAATTCCCTCTACAGCTGCAGATTCTTCTCTGACACGGCTGATTCCCAGAAGACTTTGAAGGTCCTTATTTTGCTCTATTACAGATATCTCCGGCAGATTGGAAAACACCAGGTCCGTCCCTGCCGCTGTTAGTTTCTCCAGCATATCCATTGTATCTTTGTTCTCCCAGTCAATACTGGCAGAATCCAATACCGCCATGTCAAAAATCGTCTGTTCCTCTTCCAGATCTTTATATTTTTGCAGCGGATCATAACATTGTGCACTGCGCTTTGTATAAAGCGCCCAGTTTTGCACAACTTTGCTCACCGGACTTTGTCTTGATCCAACATATAAAACGCACCCTTTCTGAGAAGTGATATCGCTTTTCTTCAGCCCATAGGCATCCTTTTTCCCCGGCAATTTCCCCAGGTCCTCTGTATATGGATTGTTCTCATAATCATTCAGCATTTCACTTCCCATTCCGGAAGCCTGAAACAAACAGAGAATGATACATATAACAATCGTAATTGTAAAATAATTTCTCAGCGATACCATACAACCTCTCCTAACTAAATAACCTGATTAACTCAAGCGTTTCATGATCAATTACCACATCTGCTTTTTTCAGGGATTCCAACGTTTCCAAAAAAGCGACTCTATCTCTCATTGAAAAATATAATTTTAACTTGCATGTATAGGACGCTAATTCCTGCGGATACAGCGCCCCCAGTCTCATACACCACTCTTCTGCACTTGCAGGCTCTTCTATTTCAAGCAGTCTGAGGCATATATTCTCACATTGCTTTGCCGTAAGAATGTCTTGATCGTTTTCGTATAACAGATCTCCTGTCTCAGCCATTATATGTACAAACCGTCTTTGCTCTATCTCCGTAAATATCCGCTGCTCCAGAACGGGGTTCATATAATCAAGCAACTCTTTCCCACATTCCGTATGTCCCGGATCTTTTTGCAGTTCCGTATACATTTTCTGTACATTCATACGAAATTTATTTAACTCATTACTTAAAACAGATGCTGCATAGTGAGATGTTTCTGAGTCTTTAATATTTAATGCCTGTGAAATAGAAGACAATGAAGATTGAATGTCTCCTTTCAAAACATTCATCATCACCATCCGCAGATTTGCCTTCTCATTGACTGATATGGCTTCCTCCAGCGGGATCACATTCCTCTCTCGTTCTTCATCCGCTTTCATCTGAATCCTTACACGCTCTTTGCTGAATACAACGTCTTCCAAATCCATCTCCGCCCAAAAAGGCAGTTTAAAGATCAAATAAGAAAACAGGAAAAACAAAGGACCTGCCACCGGACAGAGAAGCATCACAGCAAACCGAAGTAAATACGTTCTCCGGCTATCCTTCCTGTCTTTTTTTTGCTTCTGTTTTCGAAAAATTGTCACAAATACTATATTCCAAAGAACATAAATGAGCGCGATTAAAAAATTTACAAGGAGCAATAACAAAAAAACTTTCTCTTCCCTCATCTAAATCACCTGCTCTCTTGCAGAAATCCCCATATCCTTTAATCGTCTCTTTACAAATTCGGCGCCTTCCTTATCTGTATTTGGCAACAGAACCTGCAATTCACCATCTTTCCGGAATCCAACATAATCTGTTCGGCGCATACCTTTCTTTAATCTGTTGGATACAATTTTCCAATCCTCTCCCCGCACCGGGACACTCAAAAGTTCACATTGTGTCAGCCCCTGTACGTTGGCATCTAAAAAGGAGTTTACGAGTATCTCAAAAGCCTCTTCATTTAGTATATCTGTCTCTTCCACATAGCGCTGACTTTTCAATGCCTCTAAATATTGCTCTGCACGCACAATCGCATCCCTGATCAGGGCACATACAACCGTAAATCGATTTGCTTCTGCCAGCGTCATACGTTGCCACGGAATATCCCAGAGCATTAATATGAATTTTATCTTATCCTGTTCATACACTCCTGCTGCCATCAAAGGAAACTCCTTTTTCATATCTTTGTTGATATAGACGCGGTGCTCTTTCAATGCACCGTACAGTTCCTCCATAACACTGTATTTAATCGAATTCCCCAGTTCTCTTGCCTCCTGTGAGGTGGATGAAAATAATCTCGCATAATCTTCATTTGCCACAACATACACCGCCACAGACTTACTATCCATCAGTTCAGAAAGTACCTTTGCCGCGCAAAACAGCACCTGCTCCGGCGCATAACGTTCCAGGCTGGAAGTGAGTTCATAGATTTTACCCAAACTATCCCTTTGATTTATAACTTGCATTTCAAAGCTCTGTTTCATCTGAACATTGCTGTCATTGATATCCGCTATATCATCTAACTTTCTTCTCAAATATTGAATCTCTTTTTTATTTTCAGTCTGAATATCCCTTAACTGATCCTTCAGATATCCTACAACCATTCCCACAACAAAGAGTTGGGCGATCCACACATACATATTGTAATCTAAAAGAACATCAAAACCGGTCCGCTCATACATCTGTCCGAAGAAGAAGCCTGCTGTTGCCAGTATTCCGGAAAAAACAGCCTGCTGCTGACCATGAACAACAGCAAACAAAAGCACATAGAGCAGATAAAAATCTAACCTGCCGAAATACCGGCTGTCCATTGCTCTATTATTTATCATGAAAAACAGACAGAAAAAAATCACATTTTCAACAAACGGAACCAGTTTTCGCAGAATGACCTGAATATGATATGTCATTCTGACATGCCCCGTTTCTTCCGTATCCTCTAATCTGACAAAAGTTTTTCTATGCCCCTCCATATACCGTGCAACTTTTGCCACTCCCATTTCATAATCCGTAAAGATCTTCTGGTCATACTCTTCCTGATATTTTCTTCCATCCAAAACAATTCTGAAACAATCTCCTACGGTATTATCTATGATCTGTATCTTTCTCCCCATGTTCTGGCATATCATCTGTGCAAGTTGAAACTCATCAATCTCTTTCATTGAAGATATATGATAGCGCCATTCTTTCGGCATTTCTTCTACCAGAACCTTATATGCCAGCTCTACTGCATCTTTTAAATACAGCATAGAAAACGTATGTCTGCTATTGGCAGATATGCGGTCCGTCCTTAATGCTTCCATGCACATTCTGAAACAAGGATTGTCCTCCCTCTGGTCTTTCCCCGGTATACCATACACATGATCAAAGCGGAGAACCATGATATCCAGTCCCTGTGCCTGCCTGTAATTCGAACACATCTCTTCCCCTTGCGTTAATGCCATAGCCTTGAACCCTTTCGGTAATACAGACACTTCCTCCGAAATATTCTTTCCATAATGGTATCCATAAACATCCTGAGACGAAAAATATACAAAACGCCCTTTCTTCATCACAGAGTATGCAGACAGAATATTCATAAGCCCGGTTGTATAACGCACGATCTCTTCTCTTGCTTTGCTCCAGTCAAAGTTCGTATCATACGCACCCATAAAAACCGTAAGGTCTGGACGAACACTCCTGAAGATATCTTTCACAATTTCGTTTTCATACGTAAAATTATATTTTTCAAACACATGTTTATAAGAAAAATATCTGTCTTCTCTTCCCGTCAGCAGAAAAACACGGTGCCCACTTTTATTAAATTTATCAATCATGGCATCCATCATATTGCCGCCGCCACCAATTAACAAAACATTCATTACTCTTATAATTCTCCTTTCACTAAGATACAGATGTCTTTTTCTCAACAGTGACGCATCAGATCCACCATATTGCTGATCTCGGTGAACGCATCCGCATCCTCCAGATCGATCCAGGTCTGGCGTCCCACCAAAATATACGGCGCATGCATAACCAGTTCCGACAGAATAGCCTGGGCTGTCTGTTCCAGCAGATCTGTATGAATGACCCATTGACAGTTCTGATGATCACAGATAAGCAAATCGCCCTCCATACCTTTCGTAATCTCCGTAATCTCTGGTTCATACCAGTCTTTTGAGTTCTGATCATATACTCTTAAACCGGCATGAACAATATTCTTATATGGAAGCCTGTATCTTCCTGTGTAACAATCCACAGCCTCAATCCATTTCTTTGTAAACCGGATATCTGTTGGCTTCAATATAAGATTCATCTTCTGTTTCATATTCTCCACATATTCCTTCAAATATCTGTTTCACACTCTTCCTGACCGACAAAGCAGACTTTATCGTTCTGGTGTGCTATAATACGGCAAAGTGAAATCTTGAGAGATTT
>CAYOSJ010000024.1:0-25548 GCA_964406595.1 uncultured Dorea sp. | reverse complement strand
ATGTGTCCGAGGAAGGAGTGGTTCTGTATGCAGCTTGATGTAAAAACTCTTTCAGGATATCGCTTTGCTCGTGCCAAAGAAGATATGGAAGCGGCTGTAAGTTTTGATGCTTCGAAACATAGTTCTGTAATTGCTCATTTTAATCAGGTTTATGTGCATGGAGGAAAGTTCGATAGGGGTACATATAAACTGATAGACAGCGCATATCGCATTAGAGAAAAATGTGACTACTCAGATTTCTTTATTGCATCAAAAGAGGATTCGGAAAATCAGATTTGCAATGCGAAAGAATTTCTTAATAGAGTAGAGAACTTTTTGCAGGCAGAAGAGAGAACATAGATAAATACCCTGCAATGATAAGGCGGTGTTAAAATGTATAATCCACAATTAGAAACTTTTCTCCGTGCGGCAGATGCAGGCAGTTTTAATAAAGCAGCAGAAGAAGCATACATTACTCCAACAGCAGTCATTAAACAGATCAACCTGCTGGAAAATTCTTTAGGTGTGAAGTTGTTTGAACGGACACACAGGGGATTGAAACTGACGAAAGCAGGAAAATCTTTATACCAGGACGCAAAGTATGTGATTCAGTACTGTAAAGACTCTGTTGCCAGAGCGAAGAATGCGATGCAGGAAAACACAGACATTATCCGGATCGGCACGTCGTTAACCACACCGGCACAACTTCTGATGCAGTTATGGCTGAAAGTGCAGGAAGAGTGCCCGGATATGAAGTTTCAGATTGTCCCGTTTGAGAATACCCCGGAAAATGCCAGGGAGATCTTAAAAAATCTGGGACAGAATATAGATATTATCGGTGGGATTTTCGATGAAACTATGCTGGACCTGAGAAACTGTGCCGGGACAGAACTTTCAAGAGAACCGCTTTGCTGTGCGGTTTCCATTCATCACCCTCTCGCAGTGAAAGATCGATTAAGAGTGCAGGATCTGTACGGAGAAAACCTGCTTTTGATGCATCGGGACTGGAGCAGATATGTGGATGAACTTCGGGATGATCTATGGAAAAACCATCCCCAGATTCATATCATTGATTTTGATTTTTACGATGTAAATATCTTTAACCGTTGTGAGAATGGAAAGGATATTTTGATGGCAATTCCAGGCTGGGCGAATGTACATCCTCTTTTGAAAGTGATCCCGGTGGAGTGGGAGCATAGTATTCCTTATGGACTATTGCATGCGCCGGAACCGTCGGAAACCGTGAAACGATTTTTGAAGGCAGCCGAAAAAACTATTTGCAGATAGTGAAAGAGTTAAAACTAAAAGGTATAAACAGGTGAACAAAATGAGACTTCTTCGGAGGTCTTATTTTTCTTATAATAAAATTATAAACAGAAGTTTTTAGCGGAGGTGAATAGACAATGAATAATTTTATTTTTGAAAATGCAACAAAGGTTTATTTTGGAAAGGGTTGCGTAAAAGAATATCTTTCCTGTCTGACAAAGAATTATGGCGAGAAAGTGTTGCTTGCTTATGGCGGCGGCTCTATTAAGAAAAATGGAATTTATGATGAAGTGATTTCCATCCTGGAAAAAGCAGGTAAGACAATCGTAGAGTTTTCCGGTATCATGGCAAACCCAACCTATGAAAAAGTATTGGAAGGAGCAAGGCTTGCGAAAGAACACCACGTAGATCTCATCCTTAGCGTAGGCGGCGGTTCTGTTATGGACTGTTGTAAAGCAGTGTCTCTTGCGGCAGTCAGCGAAAGAGATATCTGGGAAGAATACTGGGCAAAACCGGGAATCATTGATTTTGAACCGCTTCCGCTTGGTGTGATCGTAACTGTAGCAGGGACCGGAAGTGAATGTAACGGCGGAGCAGTCATTACCAACGAGGCATTCAAAGTAAAAACCGGACGGGATTATCCAAAATGCAATCCGAAGTTTGCTCTGATGGATCCGGAGTACACATACAGCGTTCCAACAAAGCAGAGGGTATCTGGTGGATTCGATATCCTGTCACATATCATGGAAACTTATTTTAGTGAGCCGAATGAAGATAATGTATCGGACGATATTTCGGAAGCATTGATGAGAAGTGTGATTAAAAATCTGCGGGATGCGATCAGGAATCCGAAGGATTATACAGCAAGAAGCAACTTGATGTGGGCGTCAACGATGGCGGAGAACCGTATCATTAAACTGGGTAAAAAGTGTGATTTTGAATGTCATCAGATGGAACATCAGATTGGCGCTTACACGGACTGTAATCATGGATGTGGACTTGCAGTCCTTCATCCGGTGTATTACCGGCACATTTATGAAGAGGGGATTCCAAAGTTTGTGCGTTTTGCGGAAAATGTATGGAAGATTGAGAAAGGGGATATGACAGATCAGCAACTTGCAAAAGCCGGCGTAGAGGCTCTGGCTGATTTTATCAAAGAAATCGGACTTCCGACAACACTTAGGGAACTTGGCGTGGAAAGTCAGGAGGGCTTAAAAGAGATTGCAGATTCCTGTAACCTGGCTCCGGGAAGTTATAAGAAGATGACACATAAAGAGATTTTAGAAATCTTTAAAGAATGTTTCTAGGGGAGATTTTTATTGAAGAGAGCAGGAAACAAAAAGAAGTACAGATATCTGGTTTCCCTGTGTCTGGTTGGGATCATGTTTTTATCTGGTTGTAGAAAAGAAAGGGATCGTGATTTTACATTACAGACAAAGGTAAGAGAGGTCATGGAAGATCCGGGAAAAGAGAACACAGGATTATTTTTCTTTCGAGGAAACCCCGGAGAAAAGTTTGCAGTGACGAATGCAGGCGGCGGTTTTGCTTATGTGGCAGCCATGCACGACAGTTTCCCACATGCACTGGAATTGTCGAAAAAAGGCTACAACGCATTTGCCCTTATCTATCGCCCGGACGCACAGGCAGCCTGTGAAGATCTGGCAAGAGCGATTACTTATCCGGCACCGGGCGCAGTTATTATGCAGTACACCGGGTTATCCGAGGTAACCGGAAAGGAACCGCCAACTTACGCTTGCGTGGGAACCAGAGATGGAATCGCATCTTACCGGATCATGGAAAATCGCATCCGTCAGATTCAGGCGCAGGGAACTGACGCCCAGATAGAAGTCTTCGAGGGTCTGTCACATGGATTTGGATTGGGAGAACATACAGTTGCAGAAGGATGGTTCGATACGGCGGTCAGTTTCTGGGAAAGAAATATGAAGTAACACGGAGAAACAAAAGTTATGGGCAAGATGATGAAAATAAAAACAAGTATAGATATTTTAATGACGATTTCGTTACTCCTGTTGATGTCCTACGGACTTTTGGGAGAAGAATGGCATGAGTGGATTGGCGTGGGAATGTTCTTGCTCTTTGTGGTGCATCATGTATTGAACAGAAAGTGGATCGGGAATTTAAAAAAGGGAACCTACACACCGTTTCGAATCGTTCAGACCGTACTTGTGATTGGTGTAATGCTTACAATGCTTGGTTCTATGTTTAGCGGTATCCTGCTTTCCCGTTATGTATTTACTTTTGTAGATGTCAGCGGTGTAGACATGTTCGCAAGAAATGTCCATACGGTCTGTGGATATTGGAATTTTGTTCTGATATCGTTGCATTTAGGATTGCATTGGTGTATCTTTGTGGGAATAGCCGGAAAGAAATGTGGGGAACCTTCTGCAACACGCGCATGGTCAGTGCGTTTGACAGGAGCAGTAATCACCGCTTATGGCATTTATGCCTTTTTCAAACGTGCCATCGGGACATATATGTTTCTGCAGGTACACTTTGTGTTCTTTGACTACGATGAATCTATCTGGTTGTTCTTACTGGATTACCTGGCAGTGATGGGCTTGTTTGTATTCATTGGGCATTATGTAGGATGTATTTTAAAATTGAAGAAGAGTATGGAGGAAAACAGAATGAAGATTTTATTTATCAATGGAAGTCCAAATAAAAATGGAAATACGGCAGCGTTAGCAAAAGAGATGTTGAGTGGAAAAGAATATGAAACATTACATCTGGTAGATTATAAGATCGGAAGTTTCGGTCAGAAGTTTGAAGAGGATCAACTTGATGAAGTAATCGCTGCGGTGAAAGCGGCAGAAGTGATTGTAATTGGTTCTCCGCTGTACTGGCACAATATCTGTGGCTCGGTAAGAAATGTGTTGGACAGATTTTATGGTCTGGTGGAAAACGGAGAATTACATGGAAGAAAATGTTACTTTCTGTTCCAGGGAGCGTCTCCGGAAAAATGGATGTTGGAAGCAGGAGAGTACACCATGAAGCGCTTCGCAGATCTCTATGGAATGGAGTGGGGCGGTATGGCTACTGATCAAAAAGAAGCAAAAGTATTAGGAAAAAGCATTTCATAAAAGGAGTATGATGATCATGAAAGTAAAGAGGATAATTTCCATGTTACTTGTGGGCGTAATGGCATTCGGGTTATTGGCGGGATGCGGTTCCAAAGAAGGAAATGATACACAGAAGGAGGCACAGACAAATTCTGGCGATGCGTCAAGTAAAGAAGTGGGAGCATCTGACGTTACAGCTGCTTCGGCAGGAGAAGGTGGGAATACATTGGTTGTGTATTATTCAGCAACCGGAAATACAAAGGCAGTAGCGAATACCATTGCCGGGGCAACCGGTGGCGATCTGTTTGAGTTGGAGCCGACAGAGCCTTATACAGACGCGGACCTGGACTGGACAGATGATAGCAGTCGTGTATCTGTAGAACATGAAAATGAAGCGGAAAGGGATGTGGAACTGGTTGCAGATACTGTAGAGAACTTTGCAGACTATGACACAATTTTCATTGGTTATCCAATCTGGTGGGGAATCGCAGCATGGCCGGTAGATACCTTCATTGAAGCCAATGATTTTACAGGAAAAACAGTGATTCCATTCGCAACATCGTCTTCATCAGGATTAGGAGAAAGTGGTGAACTACTGGCAGAGATGGCTGGAACCGGAGAATGGCTGGATGGTGAGAGATTTCGTTCCGGTGTTTCTGAAACAGATGTGCAGGATTGGGTAACAGGACTTGGACTTTAATATACAAATTTTGGTGCATAAAGATAATTGTTATTACTTAGAAAATAAAGGGGTCGTAAAATTTTAAGTTGAATTTTACGACTCTTTTGCATATAATAAATTATAGAAATAACAACATGAACCACGAAAGGAGACCGGTTTATATGGCGAATATTTTACCAGTATCTGATTTAAGAAATTATAATGAAGTTCTGAAAAACTGTCACAAAGGAGAGCCAGTATATCTTACTAAGAATGGCAGAGGACGTTTCGTAGTTATGGATATTGAAGATTATGAACGTGACCGTGCAGAAAAAAAACTTTTGATGAAACTGCAGGAAGCGGAAGAAGCAGTGAAAGACGGCGAAGGCTGGCTGGATCTTGATGAATTGAAATCACTTATGGAGGAATAAGATGTTAAAACTGCGGATTAATCCGATTGTTGCAAAAGATCTGAAGAATATCCGGGATTACATTGCTGAAGATAATGAAAAATATGCTGCGAAGACGATAAAGGAGATTTACGGCAAATTTGAAAATCTTCAGATGTTTCCGGGAATGGGTTCGAATCTTTCCAAACGAGTCAGTTTTCGGACAGACTATAACTATGCGATATGGGAAGATTATGTGATTATTTACAAGGTCAGCCAAGAGTACGTAGAGATTTATCGTGTGATCAACCGATATCAGGATATTACGAGAATTTTTGATTGATAACAGAAGCATGATAACAAATCACTGGAAATATATGTGGGATTTTGGTTGATGAATTGGCGAAAGGAAAAACATTGGAGAAAATTATGAGATAGTGTAACAGGAAAAATGCTGATTTAGTGACTTATCCTTGAAATCAATCATAAAACATTAAGAAATAGAATTGTTATGCCGCCTATGGCAACCGGGAAAGCGATTCATGGAATGCCATCTGAATTGCAGATTGATTATTACAAAGAACGTGCAAAGGCTACTGCGATGATCATCGTTGAGCATGAATATGTTTCACCGGAAGGAATGGCATCAAAAGGACAACTTTCTATGGCGGATGATTCTGTGATTGAAGGCTACAGGAATCTTACAGAAGCTGTTCACGAGGAGGGCACCTTGATTCTGGCACAGATCAGTCATGCAGGCAGTGCCGCAAAACTGTCCGAGAAGCGGTTGGAGAGGATTTTATTGTAGCACTTCGTTTCGGTGCGTGTGATTATATGGAAGGTGGAAGTGAGAGAAAAGATATTCCTGCTGCAGTACACATTTTTGAGCAAGCAGGTATAGATATGCTCGATATTTCCGGCGGACATTGTATCTATACTATAAAAGGAAAAACAGAACCGGGCTGGTTTGCTGAATTAAGCAAGTCTGCAAAACAGGCGGTAAAGATACCAGTTATGCTTACAGGTGGTATTAAAACTGGAGAAGATGCCGAAAATCTATTAAAAGAACAAGCAGCAGATTTAATCGGAGTTGGAAGAAGTATGATGCGAGATGCAGAATGGACACAGAAGGCTCTTGATGAAATTCAATAAACGCTGGTTCGTTGAGGTATATCACCCCTGTCAAGAGAGGGAATGCATTTTTAGGATATGGAGGATATCCTAAAGGAGGTGAAAAAACTGTCATGAGTAAAAATCAATGGAGAAAGGTTAGTCTTGGCATCGGTCCGGTGGTGGGGATTTTGGCAGATGGTTATCTTCGTTTGATTAGTGGAGATGAAGGAAACCTTCTAGTACATACGATGGTATTTCTGGGAAGTGCATTGATTGTCGACGGAGTAGTTTATGGGTCTTTCTTGTTATGGGACATGTTTTTTCATAGAAAAATGTGGTGTCTAAGTCTTATTGTAATTTCTGTTATAACCGTTATTTGGACGGTTTGCAATATAATGGGAATAAAACTAAGCGATACGGTTATAAGAATTATGGGAGTATTGGATATTTGTGCAATACCCGTGTTGGTTTATACATCTATCAAGAAGAAAGACAGATAACAGGAAGAAAATTGAGAGTTGGAATGAATTAGTGAAAGGCTTCAAGGAAGGCAACCAATGCCAGCCTCTTCTTGGTGTCACTGGTTCCGGTAAAACTTTCACGATGGCGAATGTCATTCAATAACTAAATAAACCAACGCTGATTATTGCTCATAATAAGACACTGGCGGCACAGTTATATGATGAATTTAAAGAATTTTTTCTGAATAACGCAATGGAATATTTTGTGTCTTAATTTGGGGACGGGGTGAAAACAGTATTATTTTGTGTTGTTTGGTGCTGATTGTATCGTATTTTGTGGACAAGATGGGGATTATGGGCGAAATAACACTAGGTGGATGGGTGGAGTTTGTGACTTGGATTCGTGTAATTGGAAGGTGGGTGGGCTATTAGTCAATATAAGCTATATGGAGACTTTTGTGGGTTTATATTATTAATGGAGTATAACAATAAACTAAAGGTATGCATTGTATTTTTTTAGAGCAAGGATTATACTGTAATTAGAAAAAGCAGAGAGGAGGAAAGCTTATGCCCATGACAATTCAGACATTATTATCAGATTATCTCGCTGAAATACAAAAGATATATGGTTTTCATTTGAAAAATGTGATTTTATATGGTTCTTACGCCAGGGGAGATTATACGGTGGACTCAGATATAGACATTATGATTTTGGTGGATTTGTCTGACGAAGAGATAGATAAATATTCGGATGAACTGGCAGAAGTAGGATTTGAGTATAATGTTGCACATGGAATTTGGATGATGCCAGTTGTAAAAAATAAAGAGCATTTTAGGCATTGGGAAAAAGCTTATCCTTTTTATGAGAATGTTCAGCAGGAAGGGGTGATGCTTTATGAAGCAGCCTGATTCTATGGATGTTGGAACAAGGATGGATGTGGCTATGCACCGATTGCATATGGCTAAAGAGGATTTAGATACTGCTTATCTTGCTTTTAATGCTGGACAATATCGAGGAGCAAATAACCGTGCATACTACAGTATTTATCATACAATAAGTGCAGTGATTGTAAAAGAAGGAGTTGCTTTTAAGCGTCATAAAGATACGTTGGGGTATTTTAATAAAAATTATATCAGTACAGAGGTGTTCCCGAAAGAATTGGGAAGAAAGATTGTGAAGGCAGAAGAAATACGCCATGCCAGTGATTATGATGCTTTTTATATTGCATCGAAAGATGTAACTGTGCAGCAAATTAGAACAGCAGAAAGACTATTGAAACTGGCAAGTGAATATTTGAAAATACTAAAAGAAAAAGTATGAATAAAAACCGAACATTTGTACTTTTTCTTTTTTTATTTCTATATACATTTAAATTAGTATTTGATATAATGTGCGGTAAGGGCAGAGCCGGGCGCCTGAAAAATTATCTGCTATGCTTGCATGAACAGACAATTTTTCAGGCATTCGGCGAGCGAAGCGACCTCGGAAAACTGTAAGTTTTCCGAGGTGTTCTGCCCGTTAGCATTATTTAGTGGTGTTTAGTCCTTGAAATTTCATTTTCCTAAAGGACACTTCGTAGTGTGACTTTTACATTCTAAAATTCGTAAAAGTGGGTTATCAGGCAGGAATTTCAAGTTTTCGTTACGAATTTCATTACGAATGATTTTCAAAATGTGGCTGATATTGAACGTATCAAAAGTCACAACGGAGGTATTTGACTATGGATAAATTTGTTTTGAAAGCCCCATATAAGCCAACAGGCGACCAGCCGCAGGCGATCGAGGCACTTGTCAGAGGCTTCAGGGAGGGCAACCAATGCCAGACTTTACTGGGGGTTACGGGTTCCGGCAAGACGTTTACGATGGCGAATGTGATCGAGCAGCTTAACAAACCCACTCTCGTTATAGCACATAATAAGACGCTTGCTGCTCAGCTGTACGGAGAATTCAAGGAGATGTTCCCTGATAACGCGGTGGAGTATTTTGTCTCCTACTATGACTACTATCAGCCGGAAGCCTACGTTCCGTCTTCGGACACTTATATTGCCAAGGACTCCTCCATCAATGATGAGATCGATAAGTTAAGGCTATCTGCTACGGCATCGCTTGTGGAGAGGCGTGACGTCATTATTATTGCCAGTGTTTCCTGTATCTACGGACTTGGTGAACCGGAGAACTTTGAGAAGATGATGGTATCTCTGCGTCCGGGAATGGAGAAAGACAGAGATGAGGTTCTGAGGCAGTTAATTGATATTCAATATGACAGAAATGAAATGGACTTTAAGCGTGGTACGTTCCGTGTACGGGGAGACGTGGTAGAGATCATCCCTGCAAATGAGGCAGATGAGGCAGTTCGTGTTGAATTTTTTGGAGATGAGATTGACCGCATTACAAAAGTAGACGTGCTGACAGGTGAGATCAAGGGGGAACTGAATCATGTGGCGATCTTCCCTGCCTCTCATTATGTTGTGTCCAGGGAGGATATGGAACGGGCGATCCGCGCCATTGAGGAAGAACTGGAGGAGCAGATCCGGTATTTTAAAGGAGAAGGAAAATTGTTGGAAGCACAGAGGATCTCTGAGCGGACGAATTTCGATATAGAGATGATGAGGGAGACCGGATTTTGTTCGGGAATTGAGAATTATTCCAGACATCTGAGTGGATTCCAGGCAGGAGAGCCTCCGCATACACTGCTTGATTATTTTCCAGATGATTTTATCATGATGATCGATGAGTCCCATAAGACAGTTCCGCAGGTGGGTGGCATGTACCACGGAGACCAGTCCAGGAAGCGGACGCTGGTGGATTACGGATTCCGCCTGCCGTCAGCGCTGGATAACCGGCCGCTTAGTTTTGATGAGTTTGAAAGCAGGATCGATCAGGTCCTTTTTGTGTCAGCGACGCCGGGACCTTATGAGGCAGAGCATGAACTTCTGCGTGCCGAGCAGGTGATCCGGCCGACGGGACTTCTTGACCCGGAGGTGGAAGTGCGTCCGGTGGAAGGACAGATCGATGATCTTATCGGTGAGGTAAATAAAGAAGTTGCGAAGAAAAATAAGGTGCTGATCACGACTCTTACGAAACGGATGGCGGAAGATCTGACGGATTATATGCGGGAAGTGGGGATCCGCGTGCGTTACTTACATTCGGATATTGACACACTGGAACGGACGGAGATCGTGCGGGATATGCGTCTGGATGTGTTTGACGTACTGGTGGGCATCAATCTTCTGAGAGAGGGGCTGGATATCCCGGAGATCACGCTTGTGGCGATCCTTGATGCAGATAAGGAAGGGTTCCTGCGTTCCGAGACTTCATTGATACAGACCATTGGACGTGCAGCGAGAAATGCAGAGGGGCATGTGATCATGTATGCGGACAATATGACGGATTCTATGAAGAATGCGATCGAAGAGACGAATCGCCGCCGCAGTGTGCAGACAGAGTATAATGAAGAACACGGGATTACGCCGACGACGATCAAGAAGAGTGTCCGCGATCTGATCAGTATTTCCAGGAAAGTGGAGGCGGAGGAACTCCGTATGGAGAAAGATCCGGAGTCCATGAGCAGGGAAGAACTGGAGAAACTGATCAAAGACGTGACAAAACAGATGAAGAAGGCTGCGGCAGAACTGAATTTTGAGGCTGCGGCAGAGTTGCGTGATAAACTGGTGGAACTGAAGAAAGCATTGGCGGAATAGTTACAGGTATTATATAGAAAACGAAAGGAAAGCATAAGAAGTATGGCAGATAAAAAGGACAACAGACAATATATCAAGATCAGAGGAGCCAATGAGCACAATCTGAAAAATATAGATTTGGACATTCCAAGAAATGAACTGGTGGTACTTACCGGACTCAGTGGTTCGGGGAAATCCTCCCTGGCATTTGATACAATTTATGCGGAAGGGCAGAGAAGGTATATGGAGTCACTGTCTTCTTATGCAAGACAGTTTTTGGGACAGATGGAGAAACCGGATGTGGAGAGCATCGAGGGACTCTCTCCGGCGATTTCCATTGATCAGAAATCAACCAATCGAAATCCCCGGTCTACAGTAGGGACAGTGACAGAGATCTATGATTATTTTCGTCTTCTTTACGCGCGCATCGGGATTCCGCATTGTCCGAAATGCGGAAAAGAGATTAAGAAACAGACAGTAGACCAGATGGTAGACCAGATCATGGAACTGCCGGAACGTACAAAGATTCAACTGTTGGCGCCGGTAGTGCGTGGAAGGAAAGGAACGCATGCGAAATTATTAGAGCGCGCCAAAAAGAGCGGTTATGTCCGTGTGCGGATTGATGGAAATCTGTACGAGTTATCTGAGGATATTGCATTAGATAAGAATATCAAGCATAATATCGAGATTATTGTAGACCGTCTGATGATCAAGGAAGGGATTGAGAAGCGTCTGACAGATTCTATCGAAAATGTTCTTCATCTTGCAGAAGGGCTGATGATCGTAGATGTGATCGACGGGGAGCCGATGAATTTCAGCCAGAGTTTTTCCTGCCCGGATTGTGGGATCAGTATTGATGAGATCGAGCCAAGAAGTTTTTCTTTTAACAATCCTTTTGGCGCCTGCCCGGAGTGTTTCGGACTGGGATATAAGATGGAGTTTGACGAGGAACTGATGATCCCTGATAAGAGCCTGAGTATTGCGGAAGGGGCGATCGCGGTGATGGGCTGGCAGTCCTGCACGGATCCGAAGAGTTTTACTTATGCAATCTTGGATGCCCTCAGTAAAGAATATCAGTTTTCGCTGGAGACTCCGTTTGAAGAATATCCGAAGGAGATACATGATGTGCTCATGTATGGCACGGACGGGAAAGAATTTAAAGTACATTATAAAGGGCAGCGCGGAGAGGGCATTTACGATGTGGAATTCGAAGGGATCATTAAGAATGTGGAGCGTCGTTACAGAGAGACTTCTTCCGATTATATGAAAGCAGAATACGAGGAATTCATGCGGATCACCCCGTGTCGTGTGTGTGGAGGTCAGAGACTGAAACCGGAAGCACTTGCGGTGACAGTGGGCGGTAAGAATATCGCGGAACTGACCGCATTGTCTATCGAACGTCTGCAGGCGTTTATGCAGACATTAGAATTAAATAAACAACAGCAGTTAATTGGCGGGCAGATTTTAAAAGAGATCCAGGCGAGAATACAGTTTCTTATGGATGTAGGACTTGATTATCTGACGCTTGCCCGTGCCACAGGTTCTCTTTCCGGTGGAGAAGCCCAGAGAATCCGCCTGGCAACGCAGATCGGCTCAGGGCTTGTAGGTGTTGCATATATTTTGGACGAGCCAAGTATCGGACTTCATCAGCGGGATAACGATAAGTTGTTAAAGACATTGAAGCATCTCAGAGATCTTGGAAATTCCGTGATCGTGGTGGAACATGATGAGGATACTATGCGGGAAGCAGACCATATTGTGGATATCGGTCCGGGCGCCGGAGAACATGGCGGGGAAGTTGTGGCAGAGGGTACGGCAGAAGAGATCATGAAGAATAAGAATTCCCTTACCGGCGCGTATCTAAACGGGAGTATTAAGATTCCCATACCGGAGAAACGAAAAGAACCGACCGGCTGGCTTAAGATCATCGGGGCAAAGGAAAATAATCTGAAAGATGTGACTGTAGAGATCCCGCTTGGGATCATGACTTGTATCACAGGCGTATCTGGTTCGGGAAAGAGTTCACTTATCAATGAGATCTTGTATAAAAGGCTTGCAAAAGAACTGAACCGTGCAAGAACAATCCCTGGAAAACATAAAGGGATCGAAGGCATCGACAATCTGGACAAGGTCATTAACATTGACCAGTCACCGATCGGGAGAACTCCACGTTCCAATCCGGCGACCTATACCGGCGTCTTTGATCTGATCCGTGACCTGTTTGCATCCACACCGGATGCGAAGGCAAAGGGCTATAAGAAAGGACGTTTTAGTTTTAATGTGAAGGGCGGACGCTGTGAAGCCTGTGCCGGAGACGGTATCCTGAAAATCGAGATGCATTTTCTACCGGATGTATATGTACCTTGCGAGGTCTGTCATGGCAAACGTTATAATCGTGAGACGCTGGAAGTAAAATATAAAGGGAAAAATATTTATGATGTGTTGAATATGACGGTGGAGGAAGCGCTTCATTTCTTTGAACATATTCCAAGCATACGAAAGAAAATGGAAACGCTCTATGATGTAGGACTTTCTTATATCCGCCTTGGGCAGCCGTCTACGCAGCTTTCCGGCGGAGAAGCGCAGAGAATCAAGCTGGCGACAGAACTCAGCCGCAGAAGCACAGGAAAGACAATCTATATTTTAGACGAACCTACGACCGGACTTCATTTTGCAGATGTGAATAAATTGACGGAAATCTTACATCGTTTGACAGCAGACGGGAATACTGTTGTAGTGATAGAACATAATCTGGATGTTATCAAGACGGCGGATTATATCATCGACATGGGACCGGAAGGTGGAGATAAAGGCGGAACGGTCATTGCACAGGGTACGCCGGAAGAAGTGGCAGATCATCCGATCTCGTATACCGGAAAATATATCCGTAATATGCTCGACAGATAAATGTTCCTTTCGACAAGAGGGAACCTGACTTAAAAAAGAATTAAGGAAAAAGGGGTTTCCAAACAAAAGAGAACGGTATAAGATATAAGTTAGTATAGCGAAAGGAGTCTCGTAAATGGCAGTAGATATAGGAATTGATCTGGGAACAGCCAGTGTCCTTGTATATGTGAGAGGGAAAGGCGTTATCTTAAAAGAACCTTCCGTTGTAGCATTTGACAGGGACAGTAATGAAGTGAAAGCCATCGGGGAGGAGGCACGCCTGATGCTTGGAAGAACACCGGGCAATATCGTGGCGATTCGCCCCTTACGACAGGGAGTGATCTCTGATTATACAGTAACAGAGAAGATGATCAAGTATTTTGTGCAGAAAGCGCTTGGAAAACGTACATTTAAGAAACCCCGCATCAGTATCTGTGTACCCAGCGGCGTCACGGAAGTAGAGAGAAAAGCGGTGGAAGAGGCTGCGTATGCGGCAGGTGCAAGAGAAGTAAAACTGATCGAAGAACCAGTGGCAGCAGCAATCGGTGCAGGAATTGATATTTCCAAGCCCTGTGGAAATATGATCGTTGATATTGGCGGAGGTACGTCAGATATTGCAGTGATCTCTCTTGGAGGGACGGTGGTGAATACTTCGATCAAACTGGCAGGTGATGATTTTGATGAGGCGATCGTGCGTTATATGCGCAAGAAACATAATCTCCTGATCGGAGAGCGCACGGCAGAAGATATTAAGATCAAGATCGGGACCACTTACCCCCTTATTGAAAATGAAGTGATCGAAGTCCGCGGGAGAAATCTGGTGACAGGACTTCCGAAGACTGTGACAGTTACGTCATCAGAGACAGAGGAAGCGCTCAGAGAGACAACCGGACAGATCGTGGAAGCGGTGATCAGTGTGTTGGAGCGGACGCCTCCTGAACTGTCTGCCGACATCCTGGACAGAGGGATCGTACTGACGGGTGGGGGCGCTATGCTCCGTGGGTTAGAGGAGATGATCGAGGAACGGACCGGGATCAACACCATTACAGCGGAAGAACCGACGCAGGTTGTTGCCATTGGAACCGGACAGTTTGTAGAACTGATGAGTGGGCGCAGAGATGTATAGGACTGCCGGGTGGTAAAGTTTGTAACAAAAGGCAGGAAGAGTACCGATGGAGACGATAAAAGGATATGTAGAACACATTGTGTATCGAAATGAAGATAACGGATACACTGTATTTAATCTGAATAATGATGACGGAGATCTGACCTGTGTGGGAAAGATTCATTATATTGAAGAAGGGGAACTTCTGGAGGTGACCGGTGAGTATACGGTTCACAAGTTGTATGGTACCCAATTTAAGGTAGAGGCTTCCAGAGTATGCGCGCCGGAGGATCTGGTGTCTATCGAGAGATATCTGGGTTCCGGGGCAATTAAAGGACTGGGGACAGCGCTGGCGGGAAGGATCGTGAAGAAGTTTAAAGAAGATACGTTCCGTATTATTGAAGAAGAGCCGGAACGGTTGTCCGAGATCAAGGGGATCAGCGAGCGTAAAGCCCGTGAGATCGCCATACAGGTGGAAGAGAAGAAAGATATGCGAGAGGCGATGATATATCTGCAGAAATACGGGATATCAACGACGCTTGCGGCAAAGATATATCAGCATTACGGGCAGAATGTATACCGGGTGATCGAGGAGAATCCTTATCAGATGGCAGACCATGTACCGGGTGTGGGGTTTAAGACCGCTGATGAGATTGCGATGAAAGTTGGGATCCATACAGATTCTGATTATCGCATACGCAGCGGTATTTTCTATGCCCTTCTTAAGAGCGTAGGAGAAGGACATGTGTATCTTGGGGAAGACGCTTTGTTGTACCGTGCGGGGCAGCTTCTGGAGGTGGACATCGAGCATATCGAGAAATACCTCATGGATCTTGCCATGGAGAAAAAGGTGGTACTTAAAAAAGAAGAAGACGGTACAAGAGTGTATGCTTCCCGCTATTATTACATGGAACTGAATACGGCGAAGATGCTTCATGATCTGAATGTCGGTTTTGATATAGCAGACACGGTGCTGGAGCAGAGACTTTGCTCCATTCAGGAACAGACAGAGATGGAACTTGACGAAATGCAGAAAATGGCAGTGATGGAAGCCGTGCGGCACGGAGTGTTTGTGTTGACCGGAGGACCGGGAACCGGAAAAACAACGACCATTAATGCCATGATCCATTTTTTTGAACGGGAAGGTATGGATATTTTCCTGGCGGCGCCGACCGGAAGAGCGGCGAAGCGTATGACAGAGGCTACCGGCTATGAGGCGCAGACGATTCATCGTCTGCTGGAAGTAAGCGGGAACCCGGAAGATGAGAGCGTGGAAGGATTTGGAAGGAATGCGGAGAATCCACTGGAGACGGATGTCATTATCATTGATGAGATGTCGATGGTAGACCTGCCTCTCATGCATGCGCTTTTAAATGCAGTGATTCCGGGAACCAGGCTGATCCTGGTAGGTGACAGTAATCAGCTTCCCAGCGTGGGACCGGGAAGTGTGCTGAAAGACATTCTTGTATCTCATTGTTTTTCCGTAGTCATGCTGACAAAAATCTTCCGTCAGGCGGGAGAGAGTGATATTGTAGTCAATGCCCATAAGATCAACAGAGGAGAGGAAGTCGTCCTTGATAATAACAGCAGGGATTTCTTCTTTCTGAAACGGCAGGACACCAATATGATCATCAGTAATGTGATCACACTGGTGCAGCAGAAGATGCCGAAATATGTAGGTGCCGACATCTATGATATCCAGGTATTGACGCCTATGCGGAAAGGTCTTTTGGGAGTAGAGCGTCTGAATAAGATCCTCCAGGAATACTTAAATCCGCCGGATAAGAGTAAGAATGAGAGGGAGTATGGAGATAAATTGTTCCGCGAAGGCGATAAGGTTATGCAGATTAAGAATAACTATCAGCTGGAGTGGGAAGTGAAGACAAAATATGGTATGACGATAGATAAAGGACTTGGTATTTTTAATGGAGATATGGGTATTGTGAGAAATATCAATTCTTATGAGGAAACACTGACCGTGGAATACGATGAGCACCGGCTGGTGGTCTATCCCTATGCACTTCTGGAGGAACTGGAACTGGCTTATGCCATTACAGTACATAAGGCGCAGGGAAGCGAGTATCCGGCGGTAGTGATTCCGCTATTGCAGGGACCAAGACAGTTATATTACCGGAATCTGCTATATACGGCAGTGACAAGAGCGAGAAAGTGTGTGACTCTTGTGGGAAGTGATGCGGTATTTCAGGAAATGATCGCGAATACACATGAGCAGGACAGAAATACCAGTCTGGCAGAGCGAATCCGAGAATTTGCGTGAAGATAGAAGTAAAAGAGAAATTGTTGCAGTTATTATGGCCGAATATCTGTCCGTTCTGTGGAAAAGCAGAACGGTCAGGTATCTGCGCTTCATGCAGGAAGAAACTACGCGTACTGACTGTGAGAGAACCCAGATGTATGAAGTGCGGCAAACCAGTCCGCTATGAAACACAGGAATATTGCGGAGATTGTAAGCATACACATCATTTTTATGACAGGGGTGTGGCATTATGGCTTCATAAGCCCCCTGTGAACATATCTGTTTATCAGTTTAAATATCATAATCAGCGTCGGTTTGCCAGATACTATGCAGAGGAGATCCTGGCAGAGTACCAGACGCTGATCCAGACATGGAGACCGGAAGTGATCGTGCCGGTTCCCCTTTATTCCAGCCGAAGAAGAGAAAGAGGATATAACCAGGCGCAGATACTGGGGGAGGAACTGGGAAAGAAACTTTCCATTCCGGTGGAAGGAGCGCTGGTAGAGCGAATACTTAAGACAACCCCTCAGAAAATGCTTGATCATAAAGAAAGGCGGCAGAATCTTGCCAGAGCCTTTGCCGTGAAAAAAGGCGCGCATGTCCCGAAAAGGGTGCTTCTTGTGGACGATATCTATACGACCGGGAATACCATAGATGCAGTGGCAAAGGTACTTAAAAGTAAAGGCGCCATAAAAGTGTATTTTTTAACTATAAGTATTGGACAAGGGTACTGATATTTGTTATACTGAAAATAGTGTTTAAAATGTAAGACTATGCACTTTGAGGTGAGTTATGGTAGACGAAAGTAAAGTAAGGATAATGACGAGACTTGCGATGTATGAGCAGACGCAGGGAAAAGAAGATTTCAAGATCAGCGAATATTACCGGAAGGATTACACCGGTATGCATATCATATTTTCCATTCTCTGGACGACGATCGGATATGTATGCATTGTGGCGCTTGCTGTGGTGGCGGGACTTAAGACGCTGCTTGCCAATATGTCCACAGGACTGATCCTGACATTGGGAGTGGCAGGTGTCGTAGGGTATTTTGCGGTGGTCATCGTATTTGCGGTGATCACGAGCCATATATATAATAAAAGGCATAAGAATGCAAGACAGAGGGTAAAGAGATATAATCATGATCTGGTCAAATTACTGAAGATGTATGAAAAGGAGAACAAATAAGATGGATAGTTTATTTTTACTTCGAGAAAGAGTTCAGGAATTATATGCAAAAAATTCTAAGATTATTGACAAGGTGGTACAGTTTATTCTTGGACTTGTGACATTTTATTTGATCAACTCCCATGTGGGATTTATGAAGGTTGCAGCAACTCCGGTAGTCATGATCGCCTTGTCCGTTATCTGTACATTTTTCCCAATGACAATTATCATCATTGCGGCGAGCGTGCTGGTCCTGGCGCATGCGTATGCAGTGTCGCTGGCGGCGCTTGGAGTCACAGCGATCATTTTCCTGGTGATGTATATTTTTTACTTCAGACTGACGCCGAAGATGGCGCTGGTTGTGATCCTGACGCCGATCGCATTTGCATTTAAGATCCCTTATGTGATCCCGGTGGCATTTGCGCTCATCTCAGCGCCGACAACTCTTGTGGCGATTGTCTGTGGGACCATTGCATATTATATGCTTCAGTATATAGAAAAGGCGGCGGCAGGTATGAAAGGCGCCGGCGCGGCAGGGCTTATGGGACAGATTACCGCTTATGTAAAGGGCGTGTTCCAGAATAAGGAAATGTGGGTAGTTGTGGCTGCATTTATCATTAGTTTCCTTGTCGTATATACGATCCGCCGGCAGTCTGTAGATCATGCATGGAAGATCGCGGCAGTGGCAGGTGCAGTGGCAAATGTGGTCGTGGTAGCGGGAGGAAATATCGCGCTGGGAGGCAAGATCTCTTTTGCAACATTGGTCGTTGGAAATATTGCGGCAGTGATCGCAGGACTGATCCTGGAATTGTTCTTCTTCAGTGTGGACTATGCGAGAAGCGAGAAACTTCAGTATGAAGATGACGAATATTATTATTATGTAAAAGCAGTTCCCAAACTCTCTGTAGCGACGCCGGAGAAGACGGTGAAACATATCAATGAGAGGCATGAGACGGAGATCATCGATGCAGCAGAGGTAAGAAAGAGAAGTAAAAAGCAGGCAAAGAAACCAGAAGACAGGGGAAGGCGCCCGTCATCGAAGGGTGAGCCGGTGCCAAAGAGATCTGCGGAAGCGAAGAAGCATGATATGAAAGAAGTAGATAAACTGCTTCTTACAAGGAGTCTTAAGAAAGACCTGAATATGAAATAGAAGAGAGATAAGACAAGAAAAGAAAAGGAGGTGAGCGGAAGTGGAACAGCGTATATCAGCAATATTGGGACGTTTTATGACGGATGTCTATTTTCCGAATATTCATATCACAGATATTGTAGAAGTATTTATTCTTACATTTCTCATATACCGTATTGTCCTTTGGATCAAGAATACAAAGGCGTGGATGCTGATGAAAGGGATCGGAGTGCTTGCTGTATTTTTTCTCGTTGCGTTTATTTTCAATATGCATACGATTCTTTTTGTTGTAAAAAATACAGTGACTGTGCTGGCAACGGCTGCGATTGTCGTATTTCAGCCGGAACTGCGGCGTGCGCTGGAGAAACTGGGAGAACGACGTTTCCTAAGTTCGCTCATGCCTTCACCGGTAAGTAAGGAACAGGCAAGATTCAGTGAAGAGACGATCGAGAGTATTGTAAATGCAGTTTACAACATGGGGCGGGTGAAGACAGGCGCTCTGATTGTCGTAGAGCGTGCCATTCGCCTGACAGAATATGAAAGTACTGGCATTCACATGGATTGCATGGTGTCCATGCAGGTGCTTATGAATATATTTGAGCACAATACACCACTTCACGACGGTGCAGTGATCGTGCGGGGAGACAGGATCGTATCGGCGACCTGTTATCTTCCGCTTTCCGACAATATGGGATTAAGTAAAGACCTGGGAACAAGGCACAGGGCAGCAGTGGGGATGAGTGAAGTGAGCGACGCGCTTGTCATCGTTGTATCGGAAGAGACGGGTAAAGTTTCCGTGGCGCAGGGAGGCCTGCTGGAGCGTGCGATTGACAGAGAAGACTTGCGTGAGAAGTTAAATGAGATTCAGGACCGCAAGATACCGGGAAGGAAGTTGGCGGTATTATGGAAAGGAAGGCGTAAAGATGAAAGAAAGACTGATGAATAATATTGGTCTGAAGTTGTTATCTTTCCTGGGTGCTTTCCTGCTATGGTTCATCGTGGTAAACAGCGATGATCCGATAACAACGGAGACTTATCATAATATTCCGGTGAATGTCATTAATGAAGAAGTGCTGGCAGAAGAAAATCAGACGTATCAGATCGTGGATGATACCCAATCGGTGAGCGTGGTGATAAAAGGCCGCCGTTCTGTACTGAATGATATTGAAAGTGAAGATATATCGGCGATTGCGGATATGAAAGAATTAACGCTTAATACGCAGATCCCGATCCGTATCGTGGTCAATGGATATGAAGGGGACTATGAGGAAGCAAGTGTCTCCCCTCGAAATCTTCAGGTGAGGTTAGAAGAAGAGCAGACGAAACTCTTCCCGATCGTGCCGAAGACGACGGGCACTGTAAGAGATGGATATGTGCTCGGAGAGATCGCTGCGGTTCCGGAGAACGTATCGATCAGAGGACCGGTATCCGTGATCAGCAGGATCAGTACTGTAGAAGCGGAAGTAAAAGTATCCGGTTTATCCGAAGATACTATTCTTCCATCACAACTTGTGCTGTATGATGAAGAAGGAGCGCAGATCGATCAGTCCCGTCTGGCAAATAATATGGGAGTCGAAGGCGTGTCTGTCAGTGTGCAGCTGTTGAAGGCCAAGAAAGTTCCTCTTATATTGGATACGTCAGAAATAAGTGCGGCAGAGGGTTATTCTATTGCGGGCGTCCAATATGAACCGCAGGAAGTACAGGTAGCCGGAGTGACAGACATACTGGCAGAAGTGGAAGAGATCGCGATCCCGTCAACTGCGCTTAGCCTTTCCGGACTTACTTCCAGAACAGAGCAGATCATAGATATTACAGGATATCTTCCAGAGGGTATCAGTCTGGTAAATGCCAATGCCGGATCAATCGCGGTGATCATATCGGTGGAGAAGGATGGAACAAAGACGTATGAAGTTTCCCTTGGATCCATTACGGTAAATGGGCTTAGCGAAAAACTGGCAATGTCTTATAAGACGGTTGAAGTCGTAGAGGTACAGGTGCGCGGACCGGAAGATAGACTGCAGGGATTCGAAGTGAGGGATAATGTAAGTATTGATCTGTCCAGGTTCAAGGAGCCGGGAACTTACGATGTTCCGGTGACAGTGAAACTTCCGGACGGCTGTACACTGGAGAAAGCAATAACAGTAAGTATTATATTGGAAGAAAAGTAGGAAAAAAGATATGGTAAGACAAAAGGTAGTGATCAGTAATCCTACAGGCCTGCATCTGAGGCCTGCAGGAATATTCTGTAATGTAGCAAACAGATATGACTGTAAGGTTACGTTTGAATATGGAACGATGACATCCAGTGCAAAGAGTGTCTTGAGCGTGCTGGGCGCCTGTATCAAATCGGGAGACGAGATTGTAATCGTGTGTGAAGGGGCAGATGAAGAGGAAGCGCTTCAGGCAATGATAAGAGCTGTGGAGGACGGCCTGGGAGAGTAGAAAGAGATTATATGGAGTATAGAGATCAATTAAAGTATATTAAGTCCCATCAGATTTCTGATGGGACTAATTATAAAAGGGGAAAAAAGAAAAAACAAAAACCAAAAAGAAAAGAGCAGCCACAAAAGCAACGAAAAGCATTGGACAAACGTTTGAGTAATGTTCAGATCACCTCAGCAGCTATCTTACTCATTTCCATGGTAATCCTTGGGATTCTGCCGGTGAAATATATGGCAGCCCTGGTGGTGGCTCTGCTGCTTTTTATATTTGCAGTAAAACATAAGCAGAAGAAAGCACGCAGAGAGGGAAAGAGAAGCGGCGGACGAAGTCTTGCTATTGTGACGACCGTATTCTTTTTGATACTTAGTTTTTATGCGTTAAAAGCGAATCTGGCGCTGGATCGGATCGCCGTTGGAGAAGAAAGCGGTATGTACGAAGAAGAACATAGGATGGATGTGACCACCCAACCCTTTAATGTATATATCAGCGGGATTGATGTATATGGCGATTTATCTCAGGAGAGCAGAAGCGATGTCAATCTGATCGCAACGGTCAATCCACAGACTCATAAAATATTGCTGACTACGACTCCAAGAGATTATTATATCCCGATCCCGGGGATTTCCGAAGGACAAAATGATAAACTGACTCATGCAGGAATCTATGGAATCGATGCGTCCGTGTCAACACTGGAAAATCTGTATGAGACAGAGATCCCATTTTATGTAAGAGTAAATTTTACATCGGTAGAAGAGATCGTAGATCGGATGGGCGGAGTAAAGGTGCAGTCAGAACTTGCATTTACCACAGGAGAAGAAGCGGGGGCGATCGTAGAGATCCAGGAAGGGGAGAACCATTTAAATGGAAAAGAAGCGCTGGCGTTCGTACGTGAGAGAAAAGCACTGGAAGACGGCGACAACCAGCGTGGAAAAAATCAGCAGGCGCTTCTTACAGGGCTGATTAAGCAGGCAGTTTCTCCCATGATCTTGTTCCGCGCCAGCGGTATGATCGACAGTGTTATGGGAAATATGGAGACAAATATGTCCGAGAAACAGATAAAATCCCTGATCCGGATGCAGCTTGATGATATGAAAGGCTGGGAGATAGAGTCCATGGCGGCTTCAGGTGATGGCAGCGGGCAGCAGTATTGCTATTCTTACGCAGATGGTCCATTGTATGTGACAGTTCCCGATTGGGAAAGTGTGAATGAGATTATCTGGAGAATACAGGATTATATGGGATATTAATCGATTCTTTTGATAAAATAATGGATCTATGGAGGATCAATATGGCTCTGAAAAATAAATTAGGTATTCATGATTCGGCAGAACTTGCGAGAGCAGAAGAGAAGATAAGTAAGATGAGGGCTGTTAAATTATATGAAAGCAATCTTGTTGAAGATTTTGAAGTCGGGAAATTTTCCAGTCTTGCTAAAATTCATAAGTTTTTGTTTGAGGAGTTATATGATTTTGCCGGAGAAGTAAGAACTGAAAATATTGCAAAAGGGAATTTTCGATTTGCACCTGTCATGTATCTGGAGGCTGCATTAAAACATATTGATAACATGCCACAGTCAACATTTGATGAAATCATTGAAAAATATGTTGAAATGAATGTTGCGCATCCTTTTAGGGAAGGAAATGGAAGAAGTACACGTATCTGGTTAGATCTGATCTTGAAACAGGAATTAAATTTAGTTATGGACTGGAATCGGGTTGACAAAGAAGACTACTTGCTTGCTATGGAGAGAAGTCCGATTAAAGATGTGGAAATTAAAGTTTTGCTGAAGAATGCATTAACAGATCAGATAGAAGACAGGGAAATATACATGAAAGGGATTGATGCAAGTTATTATTATGAGGGGTACAATACCTTTCGATCGGAAGATTTATAGACAGTCATGAACAGGGGGAAAGCGGCATTAGTCGATTTCCCCCTTCTCTGTTATCTCGGTCGTTCCGGATGTGTTTTCAGATAATGGTGAAGAATGTCAATGAACTCACTGTTTGTCGGTCTTTGCGTGATCTTGTAACCTGCGATGTTGATAAGAAGTTCACGGTTTCCTTTGTCCCAGCAGGCATTGATGACCGTACGGAGACAATGCTCAACACTGTCCCGTGAGACTTCATAATGTTTCCCGATATCCAGATAAAGTTTTTTGTAAACAGCAAGGAGATAGTCTTCATTTTTCTCACACAGGGTAAGCCCATAGCAGAGATAACGAAATCCCTGATAAGTAGAGCGGATCCCCAGGCGGAACAACAGTTTTTGAACTGACTGTATGTAGAAAGAATCAAAGTCAGTAGTTTCACTATTAATAGTCTCTTCCTTAATCATATTTTCTTTGATAGTATTTTCTTTATTTTTGTTATTTGTAGTATTTGTACTCATCATAAACTTCCCTTTTTTAAATATTGTTGTTAGATAATATCATTGTATGCGAAAAAATGTATAAATGGAAATAAAATGAAATTATTCGACATATTTAGACAAAAATTGATAAAAAATGAAAGAGTGTAAAAAATAAAAAAGCAATATAACAGGTAAAACAAGATTTTTGAGCCTGCCGAAATATAACACATCAGTTTTTTTTGTCTGTGCGTCCTAACAGATAATCTGTAGTCACTCCGAAAATATCTGCAATATGAACTAAGGTCTCAAGCGGAGGGTGACGGCTTTGGGCCTCGTAACCGGCAAGAGTCGTACGTTGTACATGAAGTTTGCTTGCTAATTTCTGCTGGGTCATATTGTGTTCAATGCGTAGTTGTCTGATCCTTATGGCTAAAATATCCATAAATTCACGCCCTTTTTCTTAATTGTATCTGCAAATATGAAGCATGTAAATAGGAAAAATGAGAAAAATGGAAAAACAAAAAAAATATAAAAAGAAATGAACTGTTGAATATTCTGGTAAGGACTTCGCAAGTTCCTGCATCCGTGTTAGAATGAGAGACAGAGAACTGTCCACAATCCTCAATACTGATACGACTTCCTTTTGGTCGATAGGGTACTGGAAGACAGTGGTATTTCTTTTCTTTTGCCCAGACAAGATACTTTTCTGTAAATTCTTCAAGGAACATAAATGCGATGAAAACAAAATACCAAAATCTTTCCGTAAAATCACTAAGCTTGTCTTTGCCATTCGCTTCATTCTAACTGTTAAACATCTTTTTTACACTTGGCATGACATAATCCAGGATATGCGTTAACTCCTGCAATGCTTTCACATGCAGTTCCATATAGTGCCGGTATCGGAGTCCCAGGAGTTTGAGTTCGGTATAGGTTTCTCCATTGATTTCATATTTCTGCAACTTAAACCATTTCTCAACTCCATAGTTTGTGATTATTATTGAATTAAGTCTGCCGGTCTTTGCTCCCCTGATGCTGTTGTCTTTCGCATATTTTTATCGCGAATGGATTAACAACAGATACGAAATATACTTTGTCATAAAAGAATGTCAATACAGGCAGATGGTAAATGCCAGTGGCTTCCATCATTATCCTTATTTCTCCATCCAACTTATTCAGTAGATTATCAAAATCTTCCAAATCTTTTTCCACATGCTGTATCTCAAAAGGACTGCTCACTACCTCTCCGTAAGGCTTGAGTATGCAGACTGTGTTTTTCCTTTTGATACATTTACTTCTACGCTTACCATCTTTAAACTCCTTAGATTGTATTGGTAATTGTTCCAGCCACATTTATTACCATTCAGTTTAGTTGGTTACACGGGAGCGGCTTTCTACCTGTTTGATTGAATGCTTATAATAAGGGGGTGGTTAACGGTTTTTTGACGGATGTAATAATCCAATAGGACTTACGTCAGACCAATCACTCATAAAATAAGTTCAGATGTCAGAGTTAATTATCCTCTAACAATTCTTTAGGTTAGAATCGATGATGGTGTAAACGAAAAAGCAGTTTTGGCATTC
>CAYOSJ010000023.1:0-26198 GCA_964406595.1 uncultured Dorea sp. | reverse complement strand
ATGCCAAAACTGCTTTTTCGTTTACACCATCATCGATTCTAACCTAAAGAATTTGTCAAGGCGTTATAGAGGATAAAATTATGTTTTTTGAAAATTATCAATTTCACGAAAGTAATTATGAAATCCTTCATATGCAGAAAGATGCTATTGCTTCGCAAGAGAAGTATATAAATGGTATCCAATTTTAAAAGACAACAGGTAAAAATATATCTAATTTCCTGTTGTCTCAAATCAACATATGAAGGGAATTAGAAAAATGAATAATCCATTTAAAAGAATGACCAGAAGAGAATGGTCACTTTGGTTCATGTCTATTTCTATTTCTATTGTTGTTATATCCAATATTATGGCAGGAGAAGTAGATGTTTTGACACTTACAGCAACGTGTATCGGTGTAACTTCACTGATATTTGCTGCACAGGGAAATGTATGGGCACCGATATTGATGGCGATTTTCTGCATCCAGTATGCGATAATATCATACCGTTTTCGCTACTGGGGAGAGATGTTCACTTACTTATTTATGTCACTTCCAATGTCTGTTTGGGCGATTGTAACATGGCTGAAAAATGCGAGAAACAGCAGTGACGGAGTAGTAGAAATACGAAAAATCACAAGAAAAGGGACAGGTATTCTTGTCCTTTGCAATGCGGCAGTGACGATCGCATTTTATGTATTGCTAAAAAAACTTAACACTCCAAATCTGATATTCAGTACTATTTCGGTAGTAACAAGTTTTTTTGCCGCATCGCTCACTATGTTACGGTCTTCCTATTATGCTTTGGGATATGCATCGAATGACATTGTGCTGATTATTTTATGGATTCTCGCGTCGATAAAGGAGCCGGGGTATACTCCGATGGTTGTAAATTTCTTGATATTTTTTCTTAATGACGTGTATGGGTTCATATGTTGGAAGAAAAGAGAAACGGCACAGTGTTAAAACAATTCAAGTTGATAGGGATGACCAAAAACCGCAGTAATCCCTTGGGTGCAAAAAATAACGATAGTCGCCCATGTATGGGTGCATCTGCCATTCTGAAAAGTGTTGATTTTATAGCATTTGCGGTAAATGTAAAAACGATAGCACCCACGGGGGAATTGTATCAATCTGGACACGCAATATGGTGTAAGAAGTCGGCTGATCAACGAATGGTCAGCCTCTTATCCGACCGCTTAAATAGGATTGAATGATGAAAACGATCTATGCTATACTCTATTTGTAAATGGATATAGATATTTGAGAGAGTTTGTAAAGGAAGGACAGGTAAGATGATGCAATACCGTAAAGACAAAAAAGGCGAGGACATTTCTCTTCTTGGTTACGGCTGTATGCGTTTCACAAGAAAAGGAACATTTGTTGATGTTGATAAAGCAGAGAAAGAAGTGATGGAAGCCATCCGCATGGGTGTGAATTATTTTGACACCGCATATATCTACCCGGGGATCGAGGCGGCGCTTGGGGAAATCCTGAAGAGAAATCATTGCCGGGAGCAGGTGAAGATCGCTACGAAACTGCCACATTATCTGATCAAGAGTATGGAAGGTGCGGAAAAGTTATTTCAAGAGGAATTAAAACGTTTGAAAACAGATTATGTGGATTATTATCTGATGCACATGCTGGGAGATAAAGATACGTGGGAGAACTTGAAACATAAGGGAATTCAGAAGTGGATCCAGAAGAAACTGGACGCAGGAGAGATTAGAAACATTGGATTTTCCTATCACGGCAGCACTGCTATGTTCAAACAGTTGATCGACGCCTATGACTGGGATTTTTGTCAGATCCAGTATAATTATATGGATGAACATTCTCAGGCAGGAAGAGAAGGTCTTATGTATGCCCATGAAAAAGGGATCCCGGTGATCATTATGGAACCTCTTCGGGGCGGGAGACTGGTAGATCTTTTGCCCGGTTCTGCCAGACAATTATTTGAGAAGGACGAAAAAGGGCGAAAAGCCCCGGAACTGGCATTCAAATGGCTCTACGACCAGCCGGAAATAACGTGCGTACTGTCCGGCATGAATTCCATGGAAATGGTCCACGAGAATGTAAAAACCGCATCGGAAGCTTATGTGGGCTGCCTTACCGAAGACGATAAAATGTTGATAGAACAGGTAAAGAAAGAGATAGAGAAAAGCGTAAAAGTAGGCTGTACAGGATGCGGATACTGTATGCCTTGTCCGATGGGAGTAGACATTCCGGGAACCTTCCGAAGTTACAACGCCATTTATTCCGAAGGGCGCAGATCCGGCAGGCACGATTACCGCTTTACCGCCCTTCGGAAAAAACCTGCCGGCGCATCCCAGTGTATCGGCTGCGGAAAATGCGAAAAACACTGCCCACAGGGAATCGAAATCCGAAAAGAACTGAAAAACGCGGCAAAAGAATTGGAAGGAATTGATTATAAGATCATTAAATTCGGCGCAAGATTGTTAAAGTTGTTTGGCTAGTTGGGGATGGGGTAAAATTAGATTTACTCCGTCCCAAGTTTGACAATCCCTGTCCCGTTTTTTGGTTTGCCCTGTCCCAAAACAGAATTTGACAATTTTATTCCGTATATTTATAATATATAAAATGCAAAATGTTCTGTGGGGACAGGGCTTTTTCAATTTGGGACAGGGATAATTCAATCTGGGACGGAGTAAATCTAATTTTACCCCGTCCCCAAAGGAGAAATATGAGAGTTATTGCGGGCACAGCCAGGAGATTACAACTGAAGACATTGGATGGACTTGAGACGAGGCCTACGACGGATCGTATTAAGGAGACGTTATTTAACATGATCGCGCCGTATCTGTATAATTGCAGTTTTTTGGATCTGTTTGCAGGAAGTGGCGGTATCGGCATTGAGGCGCTCAGCCGCGGGGCGGCGGAAGCGGTGTTTGTAGAGAAGAATCCGAAAGCAATGGCGTGTGTGAAGGAGAATCTAAAGCGTACGAAACTGGAACGGAAAGCCATGACGGTGCAAAATGATGTCCTCAATGCGCTGGGGCGTCTGGAAGGCGAGAAGCAGTTTGATTATATCTACATGGATCCGCCGTATAATCAGGAACTGGAGCGACGGGTCCTTTCTTACCTGAATGGTTCTTCGCTTCTTGCAGAAGATGGCATCATTATCGTGGAATCTGCAAAAGATACGGAGTTTGACTATATTGAAGAGTTAGGATTTACGATCATCAAGGTGAAAGAATATAAGACAAACAAGCATGTATTCCTTGAACCGGCAGGGAGGCAGACGATATGTTAAGAGCCATATATCCGGGCAGTTTTGACCCGGTAACATTCGGACATTTGGATATGATACAGCGTTCTTCAAAATTAGTTGATGAATTAATTGTCGGAGTATTGAATAATAATGCAAAAAGTCCGTTGTTTTCCGTTGAAGAACGTGTTAAAATGTTAAAAGAGGCTACAAAAAGCATACCAAAAGTAAAGATTGTTCCTTTTGAAGGATTATTAGTGGATTTTGCGAAAAAAATGGAAGCCACCATGGTAATCCGTGGATTGCGTGCGATCACAGACTTTGAATATGAGCTGCAGATGGCGCAGACAAATTGTAAATTAGACGAAAGGATTGAGACGGTATTTCTGATCACGAGCCTTAAGTATTCTTACTTAAGTTCTACAACGGTGAAGGAAGTTGCCGCTTTTGGAGGGGATATTTCTCAGTTTGTACCTGAAAATGTAAGAGAACAGATACAGGAGTAGTTTAATAAAAAAGGAGAGTGTAAATAATGAGCAGTCGAATTGAACAGATCATTGAGGAAATCGAGGAGTATATCGACAGTTGTAAATTTCAGCCGTTGTCCACATCTAAGATTGTCGTGAATAAAGATCAGATAGATGAGCTTCTTCGTGAACTTCGTATGAAGACTCCGGATGAGATCAAACGGTATCAGAAGATTATTGCAAATAAGGATGCGATTCTTGCGGACGCCCAGGCAAAAGCCGACAATATGATCGAGGAGGCGCAGATCCATACGAATGAACTGGTAAGTGAGCATGAGATCATGCAGCAGGCTTACGCCCAGGCAAATGAGATCGTAACAGCAGCAACAGACCAGGCACAGGAGATTCTTGATAATGCCACGAGAGATGCGAATGATATCCGTATCGGTGCGATGCAGTATGCAGACGACCTTATGGCAAATGCTGAGAATATCATCGGACATACGCTTGACAGTTATACGACCAAATATGACGGTCTTGTGAATTCCCTTCAGGAGTGCTATGACATGGTTCGCAACAACCGTGCGGAACTTGAGATTCCGGAGCAGTCTCCGAAGGCTTATGAGCCGGTATATGATACACCGGAAGAAGTGGAAGATCCTTTCATCGATGAAGGGTTATAAAAATCTTTCAATAGAAAACATGTAAATAGAACATACACAATAAACTGGTTACCATCGCGGTGATCAGTTTTTTTGTCATATAGTCCCGGATGGAGAGCGAAGTACCTTCCAGCATACAATTTGTCTGGGCGACAGCACAGAATCCGCCGAAGGAGGAACACATCATGGTAAGGAGAAATGTAACCGGCTCTGTAAGTCTGCTTTTGCACAACATGGAGACGCCATTTGTAATCTCAAGAGAGGGCAGAACCATATAGCAGAAGATATTGCTCTGGAAAGGCATCCTTTCCGCAAGGGAAAGAAGAATGGAAAAGAGCATGATATATCCGCCCACTTTTACAATGATCTCGATACTGTCCATGATACAGGTATCTATGAGACTGCCGGAGGCAGGAGATGCTTCATGGGCAGGAACTCTTTCGTGAGCAGGAACTATCTCACGGGCAGGAAGCATTTCATGACCGGAAGTTCTTTTGCCGGCATACGCTCTGCGGAACAGGAAACTGCACAGGATCGGAGACAGCAGCAAGATGACGAGGGCAGGAACAAGCAAGGTTTCATTTTTCAGATTCTGTAGTACGATAAAACTGATGATGAATATAGGGCTTGCATTGTTGCAGAAAGACAGCAGGTACTGTGCTTCAGGCAGCGTGATATGTCCTTCTTTCAAAAGGTCTGCGATTCCCTTGCTTCCCATAGGATAACCGCAGAGAAAGCCGGTCACGATGGCAAAGGTCCCATAATCCGACACACAGAACAGACGGCGAAGAAGAGGACCTGTCACCCGTACGATCAGATGGACTGCCTGCGTTCTGATGAGAAGCCCGGACACGATGATAAAGGGAAGAAGCGTAGGAAGGACGCTTGTATACCAGAGAAGCAGACCTTTTCCGGCGCCTGAGAGCACCACACGTGGGAAAAGCAGCATACAGATAAAGAAAAAGATGACAGATAACTTCATAAGGAAATCACGTGGCATGAGAACAAATTCCTTTTTCTGTTTAGAATAATTGTATGGAACAGGTTGATTTTTTATGTCATTTGTAAGATAATAAGAGATAAGGGTTTACCTATTTTTTTTATTAGAAACGGAGGAATAAAAATGGCAGTATTAGACAACATTCAGCCAAAAGAAGTATTTCGATTTTTTGAGGAAATGTGCCAGATTCCACATGGAACCTACGACACAAAGAGAATCAGTGATTATTGTGTGGAATTTGCAAAGGCGCGTGGTCTTGAGTATACACAGGATGCCGCAAACAATGTGATCATCAGAAAGGGAGGTACCGCAGGCTATGAGAACAGCGAGCCGGTCATCCTTCAGGGACATCTGGACATGGTATGTGAGAAGCGTCCGAATTCTGATCATGATTTTTCCAAAGATCCATTAAAATTAATTGTAGAAGATGGATTTGTAAAGACAGAAGATACAACACTTGGCGGAGATGACGGGATTGCCGTTGCGATGGCTATGGCAGTGCTTGACAGCAAGGATATCCCACATCCACCGATCGAGGCTGTATTTACCGTTGACGAAGAGGAAGGCATGGGCGGAGCGAATGCGATCGACCTTTCCGGATTAAAGGGAAGAAAGTTGATCAACATCGACTCTGAGGAAGAAGGAATCCTCACCACAGGGTGTGCAGGCGGCTTCCGTTGTGAGACAAGTATTCCGGTAAAGAGAGAGAAGAGAAGCGGTGCACGCGTGGAGATTAAGATTCACGGACTTCAGGGTGGACATTCTGGAGCTGAGATCCACAAACAGCGTGGAAATGCTCATAAGATGATGGGACGTCTCTTAAATGTGATTGCAGAAGAGTCAGAAGTATATCTGGTATCTGTGACAGGAGGTTCTAAGGATAATGTTATCACAGTTGCTTCTACGGCAGTTCTTGTTGCAGATGAGAAAGATGCAGAAAAGATTGCAGCAAAAGCAGCAGAGATGAAAGCGGTATGGGATCATGAATTCATGGGCGACGAGCCAACACTTGCAGTAGACGTAAATGTAGAGAATGTAGCAGATGTAGACGCATGTGACGCAGACAGTACAGGTCGTGTCATTTCTTACCTTACAATCTGCCCGAATGGTGTACAGGGATTTGCAAGAAAGTTAAAAGGACTTGTAGAGACTTCTCTTAATATCGGTATTGCAGAGACTACAGACGATAGGATAAAAGCGATTTCTCTTGTCAGAAGTTCTGTCGAGAGCCAGAAGCAGATGATGAAAGAGCAGATGAAACAGTGTGCAAAACTTGTCGGAGGAAGTGTTGAGATCGAAAATGAGTATCCGGCATGGCAGTATGATCCGGATTCTGAACTTCGTAAAGTGATGGAAGAAACATTTAAAGAATTATTTGGCAAAGAACCAGTAGTATCAGCAGTTCATGCAGGGCTTGAGTGCGGACTCTTCTTAGGAAAACGTCCGGATCTTGACTGCGTATCTGTAGGTCCGGATCTTATCGATATCCATTCTTTCAATGAGAAATTGGACATTGCTTCCACAGAGCGTACATGGAATTACTTAAAAGCAATTCTTGCAAAATTAAAATAAAATATTCTACGGACAGAACATGTATGTGATGTGTGCAGAATGAGAGTGTGAAAACCACACCTGTGATTATACGAGAGTATGACATACAGGTGTGGTTTTTTTGCATATAGTACAAGAAAAAGGATTCGTATGGAGAAATGTCTGTTTCAATGAAAAAAAGAAAAATTATCACAGCGATCTTATTACTTGCATTTTTTAGTACATTGTTGTCGGGGAATATCAGACGTATGGGACGATATGAAGAGTACCGGGATATGCAGTTGTCAGATCCATGGTACCGGATGTATTTTGGGGCAAAGGATATGGAACGCGTGAAACGATATCTATCAGAGGAGTGTGGGACATTTTACAGAAATGTCCTGCGGGAGGTGAAATATTTCCCCGTAGCAGAGTCGGCGGTGGATAAGTCCCTTACCGTGTCCTATGTGGATTCCTGGAACGCAGAGCGCAATTATAAAGGAAAAAGCGGACATGAGGGGACAGATATCATGGCGCACCGGAATGAAAGAGGGATATATCCAATCGTCAGCATGACGGACGGAACGATCACCAGCCTGGGCTGGCTGGAAAAAGGCGGGTATCGGGTCGGGATCACGACTGACAGTGGTACTTATTACTACTACGCACATCTGGAGTCTTATGCGAACATCAGAGAAGGAGACAGGATAAAGGCAGGAGAACTTCTGGGTTATATGGGAGACTCCGGCTACGGGGAAGAAGGAACCACAGGAAGATTCCCGGTACATCTTCATCTTGGGATCTATACTTATGATGCAGAACAGGAGATCAGCGTAAATCCTTATTATATTCTTCTTTCTCTGGAAGATAAGAAACTCCGTTATGAGTACTAGAGTTCTCTTCACAAATATGATATACTTATTTATTATGTTTTGTATGATATGAGGAGGCGCAAGGTTGAAGCTGCCAGAAAGTTTTGAAGAGAAGATGAGGCAACTCCTGGGAGAGGAATTCCCGGACTATATTGCATGTTATGACGAACCAAGATATTATGGACTTCGTGTAAATACAGGAAAGATAAGCGTGGAAAAGTTCCGGGAGATCTGTCCTTTTGAGATCACACCCATTCCGTGGATAGAAAACGGATTTTATTATGACGGAGAGTCGGTGACGCCGTCAAAGCATCCGTATTATTTTGCAGGTCTGTATTATCTGCAGGAACCAAGCGCCATGACGCCGGCAGACCGGCTTCCGGTCAGCCCGGGAGACAAGGTGCTGGATGTATGCGCCGCGCCGGGAGGAAAGGCGACGGAACTGGGAGCGCGCCTTCGGGGGAAAGGTGTATTGGCTGCCAATGACATCAGTAATTCCAGGGCGAAAGGACTGCTTAAAAATATCGAAGTGTTCGGTATCTCCAATCCGCTGGTATTAAGTGAAGAACCGGGAAAACTGACCGGATATTTTGCGGAGTATTTTGACAAGATACTAATTGACGCTCCGTGTTCCGGTGAGGGTATGTTCCGAAAAGATAAGAAAATGGTGAAGGCATGGGAAGAACATGGACCGGAGTTCTTCTCAAATATACAGAAAAGTATTGTTACGCAGGCGGCAGATATGTTAAAGCCCGGCGGAATGATGTTGTATTCTACCTGTACCTTTGACGGACGGGAAAACGAGGGAACGATCGAGTATCTGTTAAAGAATCGTCCGGAATTTGAGATCCTGGAAATTGTTCCTTATGAAGGGTTTGCGGAAGGGATGCCGGAATTGACGGAATGTAAAGATGAGGCATATCGGAAGACGGTTCGGATTTTTCCGCACAAAATGAAGGGAGAAGGACATTATCTGGCTCTGGTACGAAAAGGGGCGGCAAGAGAGCCACAGGAAGGAATGGCTGAAGGAGTTTTTTCCAGAAGTGTCAGAACAGAGAGAAGCGCGATAAGCGGGCGAAACAAGAAATTCCCGGAGGAACTGGAACTGTTCTTAAAAGATGTGAAGAAGGAATTAGACCCGGGACGGCTGGATATTCATGGCGAGCGTGTTTATTATATGCCGGAGGGACTGCCGGACATGAAGGGGATCCGTTTCCTGCGGACAGGGCTTCTGATGGGAGAACTTAAGAAGAACCGCTTTGAGCCGAGCCAGGCGTTTGCCATGTCCCTTAAGAAAGAAGAATATGAAAAAGTGATCGATCTGAATGTAAATGATGAACGTGTGAACCGTTATCTGAAAGGGGAGACCTTAGATGTATCAGATCTTGTGAATGGGAAAGCAAAAGGCTGGTATCTGGTCTGTGTAGACGGATTTTCACTGGGATTTGGAAAACTTTCAGGCGGCACGCTTAAGAACAAATACCTTCCGGGGTGGAGGCTTGCATGATAAGACTGGACAAATATCTTGCCGATATGGGAATCGGTACAAGACAGGAAGTAAAGAAATATATTCGTCAGGGCAGGATTGCCGTTGATGGCGAGACGGTGAAGAAACCGGAACTTAAAGTAGATGAAGGAGGACAGCGGGTGACATTTGACGGGGAAGAAGTAGGATATGTGGCGTATGAGTATTATATGCTTCATAAACCTTCAGGAGTCGTATCTGCCACAGAAGATGCAAGGGATAAGACCGTTCTTGACCTGATCGGCAGCAAGAAACGAAAGGACCTGTTCCCGGTGGGACGGCTGGATAAAGATACGGAAGGGCTGCTTCTTATTACGAACGATGGAGAACTTGCCCACCGATTGCTGTCTCCGAAGAAACATGTGGACAAATGTTATTATGCGAAAGTAGCAGGAAAAGTTGGGACGGAAGATGTGGAAGCCTTTGCAGAAGGTGTGAATATCGGAACCAATGAAAAAGAAGAGTGGACAAGACCTGCGAAATTAGAAATCCTCAAAAGCGGAGATCTCTCGGAGGTACGCCTGACTATCCAGGAAGGAAAATTCCATCAGGTGAAACGCATGTTTCAGGCGGTCGGAAAAGAAGTGGTCTATTTAAAAAGAGAGCGTATGGGGACACTTGCGCTTGACGATACATTAAAATGCGGACAATATCGTCCGCTCACAGAAGAGGAGATTCAGAATTTATGAAACGTATGTTGAAAGATATCGATGCACTGATTTTTGATATGGACGGGACACTCATTGATTCCATGTGGGTCTGGGTGGCGATCGATGAAGAGTATCTGGGAAAATACCATCTTGAGGAACCGGAAAACTTCCATGAGGATATGGCAGGGAAAAGTTTCCGGGAAGTGGCGCAATATTATAAGGCAAGCTTTCCGACGCTTAAGAAGTCCGTAGAGGAGATTATGGACGAATGGCACAAAATGGCTTATGAGAAATATATGAACGAGGTCCCGATGAAAAAGGGCGCGCAGGCATTCATCGAAGAGATGCGCGCACAGGGAAAGAAAATCGGGATCGCTACCAGCAATTCAAGAAGACTGGCAGAAGATACGTTAAAAAGCCTCGGTGTATTTCAGTTATTTGACAGTATCTGTATCTCAGAGGAAGCAGGCGCAGGAAAACCGGCGCCCGACGTGTATCTACAGGTGGCGCAGAAACTGGACGTTCTGCCGGGGAGATGTCTGGCGTTTGAAGATATCCCGGCAGGAATCATGGCAGGAAAAAATGCAGGAATGAAAACCTGTGCAGTCGAAGATCGTTTTTCCCATGAATTTCTGGATAAGAAACGGGAACTGGCAGACTATTACATACAAGATTATGACGAGATCAAAACAGGGAGTTACGAGATACTATCATGACACAGGGATTCTTACCGATATGCAAACAGGATATGGAAGCACGCGGCTGGAAGGAAGTAGACTTTGTCTATGTGTCCGGTGACGCCTATGTAGATCATCCTTCCTTTGGAACAGCGATCATTGCAAGGACACTGGAGGCTCATGGCTATAAAGTAGGGATCATCGCCCAGCCGGACTGGAAAGATGACAGAAGCATTACGGAATTTGGCGAGCCCCGGCTTGGGTTTCTTGTATCGGCGGGCAATATGGATTCCATGGTCAATCACTATTCGGTATCAAAAAAACACCGGAGGCAGGATGCTTATACGCCCGGCGGCGTGATGGGAAAACGTCCTGACTATGCAGTTGTTGTATATGGCAATCTGATCCGCAGGACATATAAGAAAACGCCGATCATCCTGGGCGGGATCGAGGCGAGTTTACGAAGACTGGCACATTATGATTACTGGTCAGATAAGATAAAACGTTCCGTACTGCTGGATGCGGGGGCAGACCTGATCTCTTACGGGATGGGTGAACGGTCGATCGTGGAGATCGCCGATGCGTTAGACAGTGGCATCTCGGTGCAGGATATTACATTTATACAGGGAACCGTATTCAAAACAAAGGATTTAGACAGCGTCTACGATGCGATACTGCTGCCGTCCTACGAGGATGTGACAGGAGAAAAGCGAAAATATGCAGAAAGTTTCTATACGCAGTATTGCAACACAGATCCATTTTCCGGGAAGACACTGGCAGAGCCTTACGGAGAGCATCTCTATGTAGTACAGAATCCGCCCCAGAAACCACTGACACAAGAAGAGATGGACGCGGTGTACGAGTATCCGTATATGCGGACGTACCATCCGGCTTATGAAAAAGCGGGTGGGGTTCCGGCAATTTCCGAGGTGAGGTTCAGCCTCATCAGCAACAGAGGGTGTTTTGGCGGCTGTAGTTTCTGTGCCCTTACCTTTCATCAGGGAAGGATCGTACAGACCAGAAGCCATGCATCTTTGCTTGCGGAAGCGGAGAAAATGACGAAAGAAAAGGATTTTAAAGGATATATTCATGATGTGGGAGGACCGACTGCGAATTTCCGCTATCCGTCCTGTGAAAAACAACTTCAGGCAGGAGTATGTAAGAACAGGCAGTGCCTGTTCCCGAAACCTTGCAAAAATCTGCGGGCAGATCATAAGGATTATGTAAAACTTCTGCGAAAATTAAGAGAGATCCCAAAGGTAAAAAAAGTATTTATCCGTTCCGGCATACGATTTGATTATGTGCTGGCAGACAAGGACGATACATTCCTGAAAGAATTATGTGAGCATCATGTGAGTGGGCAGTTGAAAGTCGCCCCGGAACATGTGTCGGATAAAGTGCTGGAGAAGATGGGAAAACCGGAGAATAAAGTCTATCTGGAATTTGTGAAGCAGTATCAGAAGATGAACAAGAGACTTCATAAAGACCAGTACCTGGTCCCTTATCTTATGTCTTCCCATCCGGGGTGTTCTTTGAAAGAGGCGGTGGAACTGGCAGAATATTTAAGAGAATTAGGCTATATGCCGGAGCAGGTGCAGGACTTCTATCCCACACCGTCTACCATTTCCACTTGTATGTATTATACAGGGTTTGACCCGCGGGATATGACGCCGGTCTATGTGCCAAAGGATCCCCATGAGAAAGCCATGCAGCGGGCGCTTATCCAATATCGGGATCCAAAGAATTATGACCTGGTGCTGGAAGCACTTCACAGGGCAGGGCGCATGGATCTGGTTGGATTTGATAAAAAATGTCTGATCCGTCCGAGGCGCGGGACTGCAAAAAAGGTACAGGAAACGGTGCACAGGCCACAGAAAAAGAAGAAGACGATCCGTAATGTTCATAAAAAGAAATAAGACAGGAGAGACGAAAGATGCAGATCGAGAAAGGACAGCCTGGTTATATCCGGGCGAGAAAGACAAGATATCTCATGCTGGCAATTCTGGAATTTGCCATTGTCATTGCAGTAGTAGCCCTGGGATATATGCAGACAAACTCCAAGATGAATGTGTTTACAGTGGTGGCAGTTGTAGGGTGCCTTCCTGCCAGTAAAATGCTGGTGGAATACATTACCATGGCTCCCTATAAGAGTATCGAGCCACAGGTGCATCAGGAACTGGAAGAAAAGGCAGGGCTTCTTACAAGGGCGTATGATCTGCTGCTTACAAGTACAGAAAAAGTCATGCCCGTGACGGCTGTCGTTATCTCCGGGCATGTGGTGTGCGGCTATGCCGCCAGCGAAAAGACAGACGAAGTAAACTGTGCAAGGTATATGAAAGAAATGCTGCAAAGCAACGGGTATGAGAAGATAACGGTAAAGATCTTCCATGATTACCATGCATTCCTTGCCCGCGCAGAGGGTATGAACAATATTGCGGCAGTTGAAAAAAATGAAAACAGACGAAGAGAGAACGGGATCAAAAATCTGCTCCTGACACTCTCTATGTAACAGGCGGATATGATAGAGATTAAGATAAAAGAAAATGAAGCCGGACAACGATTTGATAAATATCTGCGGAAATATCTTCCAGAGATGACTTCCGGTTTCCTTTACAAGATGCTGAGAAAGAAAAACATCGTGTTAAATGGGAAGAAGGCTTCAGGAAGTGAAAAATTAAATACAGGCGACTGTGTGAAACTGTTCTTTTCCGATGAGACCATTGCAAAATTCTCAGGACAAAGCGCAGCGGAGAAACAACCGGAAGGGAAGAGACTGCCCGGTGTGCAAAGAAGCCTTTCTTTTGCAAAGAAGCCGGAGATCGTCTATGAAGACAAGGATATCCTGATCCTAAATAAACCTGCCGGCATGTTGTCTCAAAAAGGGAGAGAAAGTGATGTGTCCGTCGTAGAGTATGTGATCTCCTATCTTCTTGAGAGTAAAGTTTTAGAAGAAGCAGATCTTCGCACCTTTAAGCCGGGCGTATGTAACCGTCTGGACCGGAATACCAGTGGGCTTATCATAGCAGGAAAGAGCCTGAAGGGATTGCAGGTGATGTCGGAACTATTGAAGGAGCGGACGATCGCCAAGTATTATCTGTGTTTTGTCAAAGGCTGTATCAACAAGAGAAGACATGTCAGCGGGTATCTGAAGAAAGAGGAAGCCGGGAACAAAGTAACGATCGTGACAGAAAAGAAAGAGGGATATGTCCCTGTCGAGACAGAATACATGCCTCTTGCATGGAACAAAGAACTGACCCTTTTAAAAGTCCATCTTATCACCGGACGTTCCCATCAGATACGGGCGCACCTGGCGAGCCTTGGACACCCCCTTATGGGAGATTACAAATACGGCGAACGGTCATGGAATGACAAGTATAAGAAGAAATATAAGATAGGATCCCAGATGCTTCATGCGTATGAAATCATCTTTCCGGATATGGAGGGAGAATTTGCACATCTTAGCAGAAAGACAGTGTGTGGAGCGGTATCTGACATATTCTACAAAGTGATCAAGGAGACAGCATGGGAACATGGAGCACAAGAGGCCTTAGAGGTTCTACATTAGAGGAAATGGTCAATAAGACCAACGAATATTATCTGGAGCGGGGACTTGCGTTGATCCAGAAGATACCAACCCCCATTACGCCTGTGAAAATGGATAAAGACCATCGCCAGATCACGCTGGCGTATTTTGAAAAACGAAGCACGGTGGATTATATCGGCGCCGTGCAGGGGATCCCGGTATGCTTTGATGCAAAAGAATGTGTGGCGGATACATTTCCGCTGCAGAATGTCCACGAGCATCAGGTAGAGTTTATGAAACATTTTGAAAAACAGGATGGAATTGCATTTCTTATCATTTATTATTCCGAGCGGAATGCATTATATTATATGCGGTTTGAAGAATTATCAAGGTTCTGGGAGCGCGGAGTTTCCGGTGGAAGAAAGAGTATTCGTTATGAGGAATTGGACCCGCGGTTTTTCATGGAATTTACGGGAGGATATCGGATACCGTATCTGGACGCTATGAATCTGGATCTGTCTTTGCGTGAAGAATAAAACAGTCTTTGTGCAAAAAGGAGAGAGCCTTGACAAAATGCATATAGTTCAATAAAATTTATTGTGATATCATGATAAAGCAAACGAAAACAGGAGGATATATGAAAAAATTGCTACATACTCCCGAAGGAGTCAGAGACATCTATAATGTAGAGTGTGGAAAGAAACTTACACTGGAGGACAAACTGAAGAAAACACTGCATCTTTATGGATATCATGATATCCAGACGCCGACATTTGAATACTTTGATGTGTTCCGCAAAGAGATCGGAACCATACCATCCAAAGACCTATATAAATTTTTCGACAAAGAAGGGGATACTCTTGTGCTGCGGCCGGATATCACACCTTCTGTCGCAAGGGCGGCGGCAACGCTTTTCGGGGAAGAAAAACTGCCTATCCGCCTCTGTTATACAGGAAATACATTTATCAACCATTCCAATTACCAGGGCAGGCTTCGAGAGGTCACGCAGCTGGGTGCAGAATATATCGGTGACGACTCTGCGTCAGCAGATGCAGAGATGCTTGCACTTGTCATCGAGTCCCTGCTGGCAGTAGGACTTAAGGAGTTTCAGTTAAATGTGGGACATCTGGGATTTTTTCAGAGCCTTTTGGAAGATGCGGATATTGATGATGACGCCAGGGAACGGGTCATAGAACTGGTCAATAACCGAAATTATTTTGGTGTGGAGGAATATCTGGACAGTATTGCAGTGAAACGAAGTTCCAGGGAAGCATTTACCGCGCTTGGGGAACTGGTTGGAGGCGTAGAGATCCTCTCCAGGGCAAAAAGCCTCGCCCCGAACTCGGCAGGCATTATGGCAGTGAAGAGACTGGAGAAGATCTATGACTTGCTCCTGCTTTATGGTGTGGAGAAATACGTAACGTTTGATCTTAGCATGACCGGAACGTATGGGTATTATACGGGAATTATTTTCCGCGGATACACATTCGGTACCGGAGATGCGATCGTAAAAGGGGGACGTTATGACCGCCTTCTGGAAAAATTCGGGAAAAAATCTGCATCTATCGGATTTGCGATCGTGATCGACGAATTAATGAATGCCATGATGCGGCAGCGTATCCGCATTGTCTATACGAGACGGAATACGATGATCCTGTATGATGAAGGTATGGAAAAAGAGGCGATCACCCTTGCCAGAGATTTTCGTGGAAAAGCAAAGAACACGGAATTACTTAAGAAAGAGAAGGATCGTCTCCTGGAAGAATACGTGAAATACGGAAAAGAATACTATGCCGGAACGATCATTTATATGAAAAAAAACGGGAACATCCTGATGATCAATCTGGTGACGGGAGAGCAGAAAGAAATTGAAAAGTAGAGGCGAAGATGCGTCCAATAGATAGGAGAGATTTACATGAGATATCTGACATTTGCCCTTGGGAAAGGGCGGCTTGCGAATCAGACGCTGGAGTTATTTGAGAAGATCGGGATCACCTGCGAGGAAATGAAGGAGAAAGATTCCAGAAAATTGATCTTTATCAATGAGGAACTGAAACTGAAATTCTTTCTTGCAAAGGGCCCGGATGTACCTACCTACGTAGAATACGGCGCGGCAGATATCGGTGTGGCAGGAAAAGATACGATCCTGGAAGAAGGACGTAAAGTCCACGAAGTGCTGGATCTGGGATTTGGCACATGCAAAATGTGTGTCTGTGGATACCGTGAGTCTGTACCGCTTTTAAAGCATAAAGAACTGATCCGTGTGGCAACGAAATATCCCAATATCGCGAAAGATTATTTTTATAATACAAAGCATCAGACAGTGGAGATCATCAAACTCAACGGCTCCATTGAACTGGCGCCTATTGTGGGGCTTTCCGAGGTCATCGTAGATATCGTGGAGACGGGCTCTACGTTGAAAGAAAATGGATTGGAAGTTCTGGAAGAGGTCTGCCCGCTGTCTGCAAGGATGATCGTGAATCCAGTATCCATGCGGATGGAAAGCGACAGGATCAGGGAATTGTTGATGCGGATCCGCGCCCAGTCGATATAAGAGGGAAGATGGAGGGAGAACAGGTGAGAATACAGAGATTGAATGAACATACAAGAAAGAAACTTCTGGAAGACTTGTTAAAGAGAAGTCCCGGTCAGTATGGCAGCTATGAAAAAGATGTGGCAGAGATCCTTTCTGCCGTAAAGGAGAAGGGAGATCAGGCGTTATTTTCCTATACAAAGAGGTTCGATCAGGCAAAGGTTCATGCATCGAATATCCGGGTGACAGAAGAGGAGATCGCAGAAGCATACACCCTTGTGGATCCGTCGTTGATCGAGATCATCCGAAAAGCATTGATGAACATCCGTACATATCATGAAAAACAGAGACAATACAGCTGGTTTGACAGTAAGCCGGACGGAACGATGCTGGGACAGAAAGTGACACCCCTTCAGCGAGTGGGGGTATATGTGCCGGGAGGGAAAGCAGCCTATCCGTCTTCTGTCCTTATGAATATTGTGCCTGCCAGGGTTGCAGGTGTGGAAGAGATCCTTATGGTGACGCCGCCGGGGAAAGACGGAAAAGTCACGCCGACAACTCTTGTGGCAGCAAAAGAGGCGGGCGCGGACATCATCTATAAAGTGGGAGGCGCACAGGCGATCGGCGCTCTTGCTTACGGAACAGAAAGCATTCCGAAGGTAGACAAGATCGTAGGACCGGGAAATATCTATGTGGCACTGGCAAAAAAGGCGGTGTACGGTCATGTAAGCATCGATGCGATCGCGGGACCCAGTGAGATACTGGTGCTGGCAGACGAGACGGCGAATCCCCGTTATGTGGCAGCGGATCTGCTATCGCAGGCGGAGCATGATGAACTTGCTTCTGCGATCTTAGTAACGACAAGTATGGAACTTGCAGAAAAAGTATCGGAAGAGGTGGATGGCTTTGTGGCACAGCTGTCCCGTAAGGAAATCATACAGAAGTCACTGGATAATTATGGTTATATCCTGGTGGCAGAAGACATGGAACAGGCGATTGAGACGGCAAATGAGATCGCATCTGAACATCTGGAGATCCAGACGAAGGATCCGTACGATGTGATGACAAAGATCCGAAATGCAGGCGCTATTTTTATCGGAGAACATACAAGCGAGCCTCTGGGAGACTATTTTGCGGGTCCGAATCATGTGCTTCCGACGAACGGAACGGCAAGATTCTTTTCTCCATTGTCTGTAGATGATTTTATTAAGAAATCGAGCATCATTGCTTATTCCAGAGAAGCCCTTCAGGCAGTCCACCGCGACATCGAAGCATTTGCAGAGGCAGAGCATCTGAGCGCACATGCCAATTCCGTAAGGGTAAGGTTTGAAGACGAAAGATAGAAAATAAAAAAACGATACGAAAGACCAAAAGGAGGTACAGTTATGAAACGGGAGATTCAGGTGACCCGTACGACAAAAGAAACAGATATTACAGTGACATTAAATCTTGACGGTACCGGAAAGACAGATATACATACCGGGATCGGATTTTTTGATCACATGCTGGACGGGATGGCAAGGCACGGGCTTTTTGACATGACAGTTGAAGCAAAAGGGGATATCCATGTAGATTGTCATCATACCGTGGAAGATACCGGGATCGTCCTCGGACAGGCAATCAGGGAAGCAGTAGGCGATAAGGCAGGGATCAGACGTTATGGGTATATGATCCTTCCCATGGACGAAGTGCTTACGCTCTGCGCGGTAGATCTTGGCGGGAGACCATATCTGAAATATGATGCAGCATTTACAGCAGAGAAGATAGGAACGATGGATACGGAAATGATACGGGATTTTTTCTACGCAGTGTCTTATGCGGCAATGATGAATCTGCATCTTAAGGTCATAGAGGGTGGGAATAATCATCATATAGCAGAAGCCATGTTTAAAAGTTTTGGAAAAGCGCTTGATATGGCAACGATGAGAGAATCACGCATTGAAGAAGCATGGACAACAAAGGGAAGTCTGTAAATTTTTATCATATAACAGAAAGAAGAGATCAAAAATGGGATATAAGAAGTTAATTCCCTGCATTTTTATTGCAGGGGGCAAAGCAGTAAAATGGTTTGATGACAGGAGTGTCCTGACGGAAAATGTGGTAAAACTTGCGAAAACATACAATGAAAACGGCGCCGATGAGATCATCGTGTTCGATCTGTCGGATTCTGAAGACGAACATGAAGAGGCGATCAATCTCATGCGGAAGATCAACTGTGTCATTCGAGTTCCTATGGTGGCAGGCGGTAACATAAAGCGTCAGGAAGATATCAAAAAGATCCTCTATGCCGGCGCGAAACGTGCCATCATCAACTTTTCCAAGAAGGACAGCGCCCGGATGTTAGAAGAGGCAGCAAAGCGGTTCGGCAAAGAGAGGCTTGCAGTGTCGTTGAATGATTTTGACGGGCTGTTTAAACACCAGCATACGATACAGCGTTATTGCAGCCAGATCATATTTATGCATCGCCTGGACCTGAATTCTGTCATAAATGTAACGGATATCCCTTCTGTGATCGTGACAGACACGCCGGAAGAGTCCGAACTTCTGCGTATCCTCAAGTGTCCGGGAGTCAGGGGAGTGTCCGGGAAATATATGAGTCAGCCGGAACTGAAGTTTGATGCATTTAAGGAAATCTGTGAAGCAGAAGGGATCAAGATGACGTCTTTTGTAAGCATGGTGGACTTTTCCCAGTTTAAAAAGAATGAGCAAGGTCTTGTACCGGTCATCGTACAGCATTATAAGACACAAGAAGTGCTGATGCTGGCATATATGAATGAAGAGGCATTTCATCAGACGATCAAGACCGGAAAGATGACTTATTACAGCAGAAGCAGACAGACGTTGTGGGTAAAAGGAGAGACAAGCGGACATTTTCAATATATGAAATCGCTGACGATTGACTGTGATATGGATACGCTGCTGGCGAAAGTAGACCAGATAGGTGCAGCGTGCCATACAGGCAATCCGACCTGTTTCTTCCAGCCGGTAGCCGGAACAGATTATGACGAGAAGAACCCCCTTCGTGTGTTTGAGATCGTCTACAATACAATCGTAGACCGTAAAGAAAATCCAAAAGAAGGATCTTATACCAATTATCTCTTTGACAAAGGGCTTGATAAGATCCTGAAAAAAGTTGGCGAGGAAGCAACAGAGATCGTGATCGCCGCCAAGAACCCGAATCCGGAAGAAATCAAATATGAAATGGCAGACTTTCTCTATCATGCGATGGTGCTGATGGTAAATCGAGGGATCAGCTGGGATGACATTATCCAGGAACTGGCAGACCGATAGAAAAGAAATCTGTCATGGAAAGGGACAATGCTACATAGGATAAAGGGAAAGGGGAGTGGGCGTGAACATGAATGAATCTGAGAGAAGGCGCAGACAACTATTAGAGAAGACGCGGCGAATGTACAGTGACAGAAGAGAACTTCCCGCAGTGCATCCAAGATTTGGAGCAGCCTACGGGCGTCTCTATGAGGAAGAAGATGTGCAGACAGGTACATTCGGCGTCCGGCTGTTTCTGTGTCTTCTCTTGTTTGCAGCATTTGTAACGATGGATAGGCAGGAATATCAGGTATTTCAGATGGACAGCGAGGCGATCGTGGAAGAAATCGGAGCAGATCTTGCTATGACATTTACGGATAGATTATAAAGGAAGATAAGAAAGGAACAGCATGAGAAAACTAGCATTAACAGATGACATATTGATGAAGGTGGAGAAACCTGCCCGCTATATAGGAAATGAAGTGAATTCGGTAATGAAAGACCCTGAACAGGTGGATATCCGTTTTGCTATGTGTTTTCCCGACGTTTATGAGATCGGTATGTCCCACCTGGGGATCCAGATTCTTTATGATATGTTCAACCGCCGAGAGGACGTATGGTGCGAACGTGTCTATTCTCCGTGGACAGATCTTGATAAGATCATGCGGGAAGAGGAAATCCCGCTTTTTGCGCTGGAATCTCAAGATCCGATCAGGGACTTTGATTTTCTTGGAATTACGATCCAGTATGAGATGTGCTATACCAATATCCTGCAGGTGCTGGACTTGAGCAAGATTCCACTGAAAGCGGCAGAACGTAGGGAGGAAGATCCGATCGTAATTGGAGGGGGACCTTGTACTTATAATCCAGAACCGATCGCAGAATTTTTCGATCTGTTCTATATCGGAGAAGGCGAAACCGTCTATGACCAGCTCTTAGACAGATATAAAGAGAATAAAAGAAATGGTGGTTCCAGACAGGACTACCTTGAGAAAGCGGCGGAAATTGAAGGAATCTATGTTCCGTCTTTTTATGATGTGACTTACAATTCGGACGGAACGATCGCGTCCTTTACGCGAAATAATCCGCACGCAAAAGAGAAGATCAGAAAGCAGGTCGTGCTGGATGTGACCAATACCTGTTATCCGGAAGCGCCGGTAGTCCCATTTATCAAAGTGACGCAGGACCGCTGTGTATTAGAAGTTATGAGGGGCTGCATCAGAGGATGCCGTTTCTGTCAGGCGGGTATGCTGTATCGCCCCACCAGAGAGCGTGACGTGGAGACATTAAAGGACTATGCGTATAAGATGCTGAAAAATACCGGACATGAAGAGATCTCCTTAAGTTCTCTTAGTTCCAGTGATTATCGGTCCTTAAAGGAACTGGTCACATTTTTGATCGAAGAGTTTAAGGGAAAGGGAATCAATATTTCTCTGCCGTCTCTTCGGATTGATGCTTTTTCGCTGGATGTGATGGAGAAAGTGCAGGATATCAGGAAGAGCAGCCTGACCTTCGCCCCGGAAGCGGGTTCACAGCGAATGAGGAATGTGATCAATAAAGGACTGACGGAAGAGGATATCTTAAGCGGAGCAGGACAGGCATTTGCAGGTGGCTGGAATAAGGTAAAACTTTACTTCATGCTTGGTCTTCCCACAGAGACGGAGGAAGATATGCGGGCGATCCCTGAACTGGCAGAGAAAGTGGCAAAGCGCTACTATGAGATTCCTAAAGACCAGCGAAACGGAAAATGTCAGATCACGACCAGTACATCCTTTTTTATTCCAAAGCCATTTACGCCCTTTCAGTGGGCGACGATGTTTCCGCATGAGGAATATGTGTCCCGTGCCATGATCGTGAAACGTGCATTTCAGGAGCAGTTGAATAAGAAGAGCCTCCGTTATCACTGGCATGATGCGGAAGTGACGGTGTTGGAAGGTGTATTTGCAAGGGGAGACAGACGAACGGCAGAAGCGCTTCTGGAGGCTTACAGGCTTGGCTGCCTCTATGATTCATGGAGTGATTATTTTGACTATGAAAAATGGGTGGCAGCATTTGAGCATACAGGGGTGGATATGGATTTTTATACTTTGCGGGAGCGTTCTCTTGATGAGATCTTCCCGTGGGATTTTATTGATATCGGTGTGACGAAGGATTTCCTGAGACGGGAATGGGAGCGTGCCATGAGAGGCGAAGTGACGAAGAACTGCCGCGAGCAATGTTCGGGCTGCGGCGCTTCCGTATGGGGAGGAGGTGTCTGCATTGAAAGCAAGAATTAAATTCCGAAAATATGGCGTGATGAAATTCATCGGACACCTGGATGTGATGCGCTTTTTCCAAAAGGCGATGCGGCGTGCCCGGATACCGATCGCATTTACCGAAGGGTTCAGCCCTCACATGATCATGTCTTTTGCGCAGCCTCTTGGCGTAGGGCTCACCAGTGACGGGGAATATCTGGATGTGGAACTTACAGAACCGATCTCTTCTGACCGGGCGGTCAGGCAGTTAAATGAAGTGATGGTAGAAGGAATGGAAATTGTAAGTTTCGTACAGATCGCAGATGATAAAAAGGCAAGCGGAATGACGATCGTTGCGGCGGCAGAATATGAAGTCACATTTTTGGAATCAGAAAAAACTTCGGATATCCGGATCGGCCTTCCGGGAGATTGCAAGAAACAGATCGAGGATTTTCTTTGCCAGAAGCAGATGATCGTGTGGAAAAAATCCAAGAAAAGCGAACGTGAAGTGGACATAAGGCCACTGATCTATGAGATGGACGCCGATGTGCAGGAATCAACCATTCATTTACTTCTTGCAGCGGGAAGTGAAGAAAACTTAAAACCGGATCTTGTCATGGGAGAGTTCCTTAAGTTTATCGGAAAAAATGCGGAGGATACGCCGTTACACTATCACAGGCTGGAAATCTATGCAAAGAATCCGGCTTATAACGAAATGGATAAGAGGCGCTTCGTAACTTTGGAGAGCCTCGGAAATCAGGTGTATGATGAGTAAAAAAGAAGTAAAGACCAATGCCATGCGGATGCTGGAACGTATGAAGATTCCTTATCAGTATGAGGAATATGTGTGCGATGAGTTTACCGACGGCATTCAAGTGGCGGATCAACTTGGTTATGATCATAATTATGTATATAAGACATTGGTAACTGTCGGAAAGAGCGGTGGATATTATGTGTTCGTGATTCCGATCGAGGCGGAGATCGATTTTAAGAAAGCTGCCCGGGTGGTCGGAGAAAAATCGTTGGAAATGCTCCCGCTCAAAGATCTCACGAAAGTGACCGGATATGTACGGGGAGGCTGTACTGCTGTCGGTATGAAAAAGCAGTTTCCGACGGTCATCCAGGAAGAGGCAGAACATTTATCCCGGATCCATGTAAGTGGAGGGAAACTTGGCATGCAGCTTACCTTACTTCCATCGGATCTGGCAAAAGCGTCAAATGCCAGATATGCAGATGTGATCCGAAGATAAGGGAATCCTCTGACGTTTTTTGCATTTTCGTTGCAGTTGTTAAAAAAATGCGTTAATATAGTAAGGAAAAATGTAGAGACAGTTTGGAGGAAGACATACAAGATGATAAAAGTTGTAAAATTTGGCGGCAGTTCACTTGCCAGTGCAGAGCAGTTTAAAAAAGTAAGGAAAATCATAATAAAGGATGATTCCAGACGTTATATTGTTCCATCTGCACCGGGCAAACGAGACGCGAAAGATACAAAAGTTACAGATATGCTCTATAGCTGCTACAGACAGGCGATCCTTGATAACTACATGGAAGATGAAGCAGAAGCAGAAGAGGACTTCGAACAACTCTTAAGCGCTGTCAAAGCGCGCTATGATGCGATCATCGAAGGGATTGGGATTTCCATGAACCTGGAGAATGAATTTAAGATCATCCGCGAAAATTTTCACAAAAAAGCAGGCAGAGATTACGCGGCTTCCCGTGGAGAATATCTGAACGGTCTTATTATGGCACAGTATCTGGGCTATGAATTCATTGATGCGGCAGAGGTGATATTCTTCGACGAAGAGAAGAATTTCGATGCAGAAAAAACAAATGCCATATTGTCCGAAAGGCTTGCCCATACAGAACGGGCGGTCATTCCGGGATTCTATGGCTCTGCCCCTGATGGGAAGATCGTGACATTTTCCCGTGGCGGCTCAGATATTACCGGTTCGATCGTGGCAAAAGCCGTCCATGCTGATCTGTATGAAAATTGGACAGATGTGTCCGGATTCCTGGTTGCGGATCCGCATATAGTCAATAATCCAAAGGTGATCGACGTCATTACATACAGGGAACTTAGGGAGTTATCTTACATGGGAGCGACGGTTCTCCATGAAGAGGCGATCTTTCCGGTGCGAAAGGAAGGAATCCCGATCAATATCCGTAACACGAACTCGCCGGAGGATAAGGGGACACTGATCGTGGAAGCGACCTGCCAGAAGCCCAGGTTTGTGATCACCGGAATTGCAGGCAAGAAAGATTTTGCATCTGTGACCGTGGAAAAAGCGATGATGAACACAGAGATCGGCTTCTGCAAGCGCGTGTTGGAGGTATTTGCGGAAAATAACATTTCCATAGAACATACGCCGTCCGGGATCGATACCATGACGATCTTCGTGCATCAGGATGAATTTGAAGAGAACGAACAGAAGGTCATTGCAGGTATTCACCGGGCTGTGATGCCGGATTTTCTGGAACTCGAGTCAGATCTTGCGCTGATCGCGGTTGTAGGGCGCGGCATGAAATCCACAAGAGGAACCTCGGGGCGCATTTTTTCAGCGCTTGCGCACGCAAATGTCAATGTAAAAATGATCGATCAGGGGTCCAGCGAACTGAATATCATCATCGGTGTCAGGAACCATGATTTTGATGCGGCGATAAAGGCGATTTACGATATATTTGTTAAGACACAGGTATAGGAGGAACTGAAACTATGAATATATTATTTTTCCTGAAACCGAAGAGTGAGCTTGCTTACATTTACGATTATCACACACTTAGACAGGCGTTGGAGATCATGGAGTATCACAAGTATTCTTCGGTTCCGATCCTGAACAGGGAAGGGAAATACGTCGGTTCTATTACGGAAGGCGACCTTCTGTGGGGGCTTAAGAAACAGAATCTTCTGAATCTGAAACATGCAGAGGACATCAGTATCATGAAAATAGAACGGAGGCTTGCATACAACTGTGTCCGTGCAGATTCTGATATGGAAGACTTAATAGAGAAAGCGAAAGAGCAGAACTTTGTTCCGGTTGTAGACGACCATGAACACTTTATTGGAATTGTCACAAGACGTGACATTATTGAATATTGCTACGATAAGATGAAGGAATGTGAGAAAAATGATCATTGATTTTCATACACATATATTTCCTGACAAGATTGCAAAAGGAACGTTGGAATTTCTGGAAGGAAAATGTAAGACAAAACCTTATACTGACGGGACATACAAAGGACTTCTTGCTTCCACAAAGGAAGCCAGGATCGACGTCAGCATAGCGCTTCCTGTGGTAACAAAGCCATCGCAGTATCCCTCGATCACCAGGTTTGCTTTACAATATCAGGAAGGGCCGATCCTGTCTTTTGCAGGAGTCCATCCACAGGATCCCTGTGCAGGAGAACAACTTGAAGAACTGAAACAGCTCGGATTCAAAGGGATCAAACTGCATCCTGATTATCAGGAGACTTATTTTAATGATCTTCGTTATAAGAGGATTGTTGCGCGTGCCTGTGAACTGGGACTTATTATAGTCGTTCATGCGGGGCGGGACCCGAAATGTCCCGAGGATGTACACTGTACACCGCGGATGGCGGCAGAACTTATTCGGGAGGTGCAGCCGGAGAAGTTGGTATTGGCGCATGTTGGCGGAAATGAGCAGTGGGATGAGGTGGAAGAGTATCTTGTAGGGAAAAATGTATACTTTGACACTGGAGTGGTACTTGATAAGATGCCTCGCGAACAATTTCTGCGTATTGTAAGAACACACGGAGCAGACAGAATCCTTTTTGCCACGGATTCTCCGTGGGCGGGACAGAAAGAATATGTAAAGATCATGCAGGAAATGCCGTTGTCAGAAGAAGAACGTGCAAAAATACTTGGAATAAATGCACAGAAACTGTTATGGTGACAACAGGAAATATCAGCCAGGATTGATATAAATCGTTCTAATATTTTCTTGTAAAATACTTGATTTTTTGAAACTTGTATGCTACCTGACTTTGGTATCAGACATTAAAAAATGGCGTTAGTTTATTAAAAATCAGCA
>CAYOSJ010000022.1:7533-26261 GCA_964406595.1 uncultured Dorea sp. | reverse complement strand
AAACGTACGAAAAATGACCATTTACACCCCGCAACACACCATTCTGATACCGTGAGGGTGGTAGAACAGTAGGTTCTGGACGTGTTGCTACAATCATCGAGTAATATACGCGAAAGAAACAAATAAAGCACCAGTAAGGTGATAAAAAAGAGACTGCAAGTTTGCTTGCAAGTCTCTTTTTTGAATGTTAAGAGCAATTTTATTCAGATAAATTATCATCTATAGGAGTATCGGAGAATTTTATATCCCAGATGGTTTCTTCAATAGCCTGTAGGCATTCATCTGTGTGTTTGGTAATATCCTTCCCCCAAAAGTGGAGAACGGTATAGCCAAGAAATAATAGTTTTTTATCATTTTCAAAATCACGATTGCGGTTTCGTTCAATTTTTTTTATCCAGTAGTCAGGATTTTTGCCCCTTTCCAGACGGAGTTTGAGAATCTCCCAATCTTTTCCGTGGAAAAATTCACTGTCACAGAAAATAGCAATTTTATATTTTGTGAGAACAATGTCAGGAGAGCCTGGAAGTGCTTTATAATTTTTTCGATAATGATAGCCTCTATGCCATAGAGCCTTGCGTAATAAAAGTTCTATGGAAGTATCTTTACTATGGATTTTTCGCATATTATTTGAAACAGTGACGGAATCTCGTGGCATATACAAATACCTTCTTTCTGCATAAAGACAATAGGATCTATTGGAATCATATTATCAAAAAACATGGAAAATAGCAAATTAGGTGAAAAAAGTGTAAGAGTAAATCTAACGATATAGTGAGGAAATGCTTGTTGATGTTTTGCGTATATGATAAAATATTAATTGAATTATTTTTGATTTTGGAGGAATCTTAATGCCAGTTTGTTATGATAAATTATGGAAGTTGCTGATAGATAAAAAGATGAACCGCACCGAATTGAAAGAAGCATCAGGAATAAGTTTTAACGTGTTGGCTCGTATGGGGAAAAATGAACCAGTTTCATTTGAATCCATAGAAAAAATATGTTTTACATTAAATTGTAAAATAGAAGATGTTGTAGAAATACAAAAGAAAAAAACAGTAGAAATAGATAGTGATGTATTTACAACTATAGAATTGTTCGCGGGTGCAGGAGGTTTGGCTTTGGGGATCGAAAAAGCTGGATTTGAGCCGTTGGGATTGATAGAGTTTGATAAGGATGCAGCCGAATCATTGAAAACGAACAGACCAGGGTGGCGGGTTATTCACGATGATATAGCGAATATTTCTTGCCTAAATCTTGAAGAATACTTTGGAATAAAAAAGGGGGAACTGGATCTGTTATCAGGAGGTGCGCCATGTCAGGCATTTTCTTATGCGGGGAAACGTTTGGGTCTTGAAGATGCAAGAGGAACTTTATTTTATCATTATGCAACGTTTTTACAGAAACTACAACCAAAGATGTTTCTGTTCGAAAATGTGAGAGGTCTGCTGACGCATGACAAGGGAAGAACATATTCAACTATAACGAATATTTTTGAACAGGCAGGTTATACAATTCAAAAGAAAGTGCTAAATGCATGGGATTTCGGTGTGCCGCAGAAAAGAGAACGATTGATTACAGTTGGGATTAGAAATGATTTAGTGGAGAAAATTTCATTCTTTTTTCCAAAAGAGCATGAATATAAGCCTGTTTTGAGAGATGTGCTCCTTGATTGTCCAGAAGGACCGGGGGTACCGTACGGAGAAAACAAAAGAAAAATATTTGAATTAGTTCCGCCAGGGGGTTATTGGCGAGATATCGATCCGGAAATTGCAAAAGTGTACATGAAGAGTTGTTGGGATATGGAAGGCGGGAGAACGGGAATTTTGAGAAGAATGAGTTTGGATGAGCCTTCATTGACAGTATTGACTTCACCTTCTCAGAAACAAACAGAAAGGTGTCATCCATTGGAAGCAAGACCATTTACAGTACGCGAGAATGCGAGATGTCAAACTTTCCCAGATGAATGGCAATTTTGCGGAAATGTTCAGTCTCAATATAAACAGGTTGGGAATGCGGTTCCGGTGAATTTAGCGTATGAAATTGGATTAGAGATACATCAATCATTAGAAGGGATAAAGTAAATGGCTTGGAATTTAGATTTTATATCAGAAAAAGATTTTAAGAAGCATGTACGTGCAACAATTATGAAGTATGGAGAAAAGTTGGAATCGTATGATCTGAAACGGTTTAATAGTAATTTGATTGATCCGATTAAATTGATTTTTGACAAATCCGTATATTGTACAAGTTGGGAAGAAATTGTAAATAATGAGATCTTCCGACAGAGAGACAAGTCCAACAATAACGATATAGGATATTTTCATCAGAATATTTTTTCATATTTCAAAGGCTGCGAGGTTCCACAGGCAGGGTGGGATGTTATCTACAGAAATCCAGATGGAATCCAAATGCCGGACGGGGACGTTGTACATACAATATATGTAGAAATGAAGAATAAGCATAATACTATGAATTCTGCGTCTTCTGCAAAAACATATATAAAAATGCAAGGGCAGATTCTTGAAGATGATGATTGTGCGTGTTTGTTGGTAGAAACTATTGCAAAGAAATCACAGAATATTAAGTGGTCAACAAAAGTTGATGGAAAAAATGTGCAGCATAGATTGATCCGTCGTGTGAGCATGGATCAGTTTTATGCAATCCTTACAGGTGAAGAAGATGCTTTTTACAAAATGTGTATGGTATTACCGGAAGTGATTGATTCTGTAGTGAATGAGGAAGGTGACGTTGTAGTGCCACATGATACGGTTATTGACGAATTAAGGAAAGTGGCATCCTTGTATGGTGAAGAAAACGGCGAATTATCTATGGCAATGGCTGTATATATGCTTGGATTTAATACATATAAAGGGTTCGGAGATAAAATCCGTGGCGAATTCGAATTAGGAGAAGATAAGGATGGAATGCTTAAACGGATTTATGAATATGGGAAAAAATTACAGAAATAAAAAGCATATTCAGGAGGTGGAAGAGGGAAATGGTAATGAATGAAAAAATTATCATGAATTATGAAGTGGTAGAATTGTTACACAAATCTTCTTCGTGGGGAAATGTCGTATTTAAAGTAAAACCGCAAAATAAAGAAAAGTTGTATGTGCTTAAGTGCTTTCCGAAACTTGAAAATGGTTTGCAAAAACTAATTTTTAAAAGAGAGATTGAAGCCTTACGAACATTGAATGTGTGTGAAGGAATAGTAAAGTTAAGAGATAGCAGTACAGATTTATATCCTTTTAAGGGAAAAGAATGCTATGGTGGCATTCTTATGGATTATGTTCCAGGTGAAACATTGGATCATATAAATTGGAATAAATGTACACAACTAAAAAAGTATGAAATATGTCTTCAAATTTTGAAAACTGTAAACAATGCTCATTCCAATAATGTGATTCATAGAGACTTAAAGCCTTCAAACATAATTTATGATGAATGTGCAGATAAGGTTACACTAATTGATTTTGGAACAAGCAAAATAAAAACGGTTATGGATTCTGAAACTACTATGCCGTTATATTCAGAAGGCTATTCTGCACCAGAACTTATATTAGGAAAAAATATAACAGAGAAATGTGATTATTATTCGATAGGAATAATAATGAGTGAAATTCTTTTACCGCAAGAAAAAAATAAAAGTGATATTAATAGTATTATTGATGAGTGGGCTGGACGAAAAGAGATAAAAGATCTTTTACAATCATTAGTTCAAGAAAAACCTGAAAATAGGCCAGATTCTCTGGAAAATGCAATAGAAGTTTTAGAGTGTCTGATAGGAAATCTCAATACGTCAAGTTATAGTTATAGTATTGCAATTGATTCCGGAAAACTGTCGCAATTAAAAAGAAATTCACTTGTTGAAGAAAGTATGACGATGGTACAGTTTACCAATTCATTTCTCAAAAAGGAATTTAAGCAATCATATGGTTATTATGATATAAAAAATCAGCAGTATATAATTACTGGTGAAAAACTGGTATTAAAATGTGGATATGATGAAAGTAATCAGAAAATATATGTTATGTACATTGGAAAAATTACTGCCGATAGAAGAAATATAAATACTAAAAGAAGCTTTAGGATTGTGGGGCAAATATCCTTCGTTTTAAATTCTAGAGATAATGGATATGATTCACAAGATAACTACAAACTTATTGTTATGTTTAAGAATCATCAAGATACTAATGAGCAATATCAATTACAAGAAGAAAAATTTGAAAAATTGTTTGGTGGTTGGGAAAGTGGTCTTACTGAATCTGTTGAGACAGAAAAAGGAAAATCTGCGATTATTAAATATGATAAATATGAGCTTAACGGTAGTCAACTTATTTTGAATTTGACGGATTGTGAGAAAAAATCAATTGATGAATTGACACCACCGATTAGGTTTGTTGTAGAGAATCGAGGATCAAAAGGAACTATTTATACAGAAGTGGGAAATTTTGAGGAAGTTATATGTGATGATGAGTCAGTAAAAATCATCTTATCATTGCAGAGAGGAAGACTGAAGCCTGCAGTAAGAGCATTATTGAATAAAAATACACCATTAATGGAAGACTTTCGTGCGAAAACCAAGGCATATAATCGGCAGCTTAGAGCAATCTTTGATTTAAAAAAAGACGAATACTCTGCTAGAAGTTTAAAGGATATTATTTTGTGTTTGGATGAACCAGAAGAAATAAAAACAATTTCACAACCTAATTTTATCTCAAAAGTATTAAATCAATCACAACAACAAGCTGTGATGAAGGCTTTAAATACAGAGAATATTTGCTTGATTCAGGGACCGCCGGGAACAGGTAAGACATCTGTTATAAAAGAAATAGTTGGGCAAATTATAAAAAGAGATATAAAAATGACAGATAGCCCTAAAATACTTATTGTTTCACAGTCACATACAGCGGTTGATAATATTTTAGAAGGATTGGGAAAAGTTATTGATAATCCTTTGGATATAATAAGAATTGGTGCAGAAAAAAACATTTCAGAAGAGATTGCAAAAAAATATATCATTGCTGCACATAGGGAACAATTGGTTTCTGAAATTAGAAATAATGTTCAGCAATATATAAAGAAGAAAGAGGATTTAATTAACAATATAGCAGATGAAAATGAGTCAAAAAAATGGGAAGCAGTTAAGCAAATTCAAGAAGATTGGTTAGAACGATTAGTAGATCAAAACAGTTTGGATTATCAAATGATTCGGAGTGCAGTAGTTATTGCTGGAACATGTGTTGGCTTTTTAGCTAACGAGGTGATAAAAGATATGTCATTTGATTATGTAATTATCGATGAGGCTGCTAAAGCAACAACTCCAGAATTACTGGTATCGATTATAAAAGCAAAAAAAATAATATTAGTAGGCGATCAAAATCAGTTACCAGCATATGCAGATGCAGAGGTATCGCCAACACTGGTTAAGCTTACTAAAAATCCAGACTATAGATTATTTGACATTTTATATAATTCATTGCCAGATACACATAAACAGATTCTGACTACTCAATATAGAATGATTGAAAATATAGGAAATTTGATAAGCAAAGTATTTTATAATGGAATTATTGATACGGGATGTAATGATGATGAAAAACAGCATGGATTGAGTAGATATATTGGAAAATCAATAGTTTGGTTTGATACCTCTGCTAATAAGAAAAAAACACAGAAAAGAACCAAAGGTGGTTCTTATATAAACGAAGAAGAAAAAAGAATCATTTTGGAAATATTAGATGACTTGAAAACAACTGGAGAATTGAATGGTTTAGATATAGGAATTATTACAGGATACAGTGGACAAAAAGAGTTGTTGAGAAAATCTATTAAGGCTACAGGGTTTGATAAAATAGCATCAAAGATTGACATTAATACTTTAGATGCGTTTCAAGGAAGAGAAAATGATATTATAATTTACAGTACTGTAAGAACACGAGATTCTATTGGATTTCAAAAAGAAAAGGAACGAGTTAATGTGGCTTTTTCTAGGGCAAAAAAATTGCTGATTGTATGTGGAGATAAGGACTTTTTTTATAATTTTGATGATCAGGATAATAAATTTGTAGAAATAATTGATTATATCTCTGAGGAAGAAAAATGTGAAATTATACAATGCGATGGAGGAAAGTTGTTTGAAAGAAAATCTAGTTCATAAATGGATAACGAATATTGTTAGGCAAAATGATGGATATGAGTTTTTGTTTGATGATGAAGTGTATCTACCAGTTTATAAATATGCGCTGAAAATTACAAAAAGGAAAACGGTAAAATTAAATTTAGTAGAGGAAAAAGTATTACAGATCATTTCAATAGGTGTTCATCAAGTGGATGAAATTGCGAAAATTTTAGGAATTACTAGATCCTTATTGGATGTTACGCTTGCTGATTTGCACGTAAAAGATTTGATATCTGTGTCCTCTGATATTTGTTCATTATTGAAAAAAGGTGAGCAAGCTTTAAGTAATTTGGAGAGAGTTGAGAAACAGCAAGATGTTATGAAGGATATCTATATGGATTCTTTTAAAGGAAAAATATTAGATGATATTACTAGATATCAAGTTGTGGAAAAAGTATTAGTTGATGATAATAAATTAGAACCACTTATTCAGGCAGAAGATATGAAGGTTATAGTCAGCAAATTTGAGGATATCCAAGAAATCTTCCAAGGTGAATATTCAGAAGCACGGATTGCTGATGGAATAAGAACGGAATCACAGGAACTTTTGACAATAGATGGAATTGAAAGCGTGTATGTAGTATTTATAAAAATACCATTGCAAGTTTTTGTTAGTACGAACGGTTGGGATATAGATATTACGGCTACAAAAAAGAAATATAATGAGATCTTGTTTGAATATAAAGATGAAATTATCAGACAAATAAATAATAAGCAAGTATTACGAACCCACTGGAAAAGGAAGATGATACGGGAGCCATATAATGGGGAATGCTTAGAGGAAGTTGCAGGATTGGTGGAAGTAGTGCAAGCTGCTGATTATAAAAGGAAAAAGGAACAAAAAGAAATAGAAGAACTTCAAATGAAAATATTTTCATCACGAAAATTACTAAAAGGAGAGGTAAAAGTTTTATTGGACTATCTCGCTGGAAATGCACAACAAGTTGAAATAAGCGTAGATAATATTGATGATTGGGCATATGATAAAAATTTTGTGGGAAAATTGTCACATTATGTCGGAAAAGCAACTTTGAAAATCAAATATCAAAGTAGTAATAATATTGGAAAAGCAATTGAAAGAATAGAGAGAGGGCATAATGTCACTGAATATAAAAAATGTAGACATGGATATTTTTTGTGCTGGAAATATGATGACAATTATATGATTTATGGAATACCTGTTGAACGTACTGTTATAAATAGAGATACATCGTGCATTATGATGGACTATTATTTGCAGAGTTTAGAAATTAAATAGTGTGTGATAACACCATGATAACAAAATCTTCAAAAACCACAGGGACACAGCGGAAAATCCGTATTTTCCCACACAAAACGTACGAAAAATAACTATTTACACCCTGCAACACCCCATTCTGATACCATGAGGGTGGTAGAACAGTAGGTTCTGGACGTGTTGCTACGATCATTGAGTAATCATTGATTTAGAGTTGAATAAGATCTTTAATATGCGGAAGTATATAATTGACATAGTCTGGATCAAAGAATATAATAAACTTAATAAAAAGGATTAAAAATATCTAAAACATTAAGTGCAAGGAGGGAGACGATGCTATACAATTATATAAAAGAGCATTATGAAGAGGCAGAGCCGATTTTTTTTTCTGATTTGGAGAGAGAGGATATTACAAAATCTGCGTTGAACCAGCAATTGAAGAAACTTTGTGACAGAGGGTTGTTGCAGAAATATGATATTGGAGTATATTTTATTCCGAAAAAGACCTTATTAAATTCTACAATTGGTCCCAATGCAGATATGGTAGCCAGATATCGTTTTATTTCCAAGGGGGATAATATAGATGGTTTTTATGGTGGAAATTCCTTTGCCAATCAGATAGGAATTTCCACACAGGTTCCTCGAATGATTGAGATTGTAAGTAATAATACCAACTCGTCAGATAGAGAAGTGCGAATTGGAAACAGAAGATTTTATGTAAGGAAGCCAATCGTAAAAATAACAAAAGAGAATGTATATGTGTTGCAGATGTTGGAACTGTTGAAAAATCTTGATGCATATTTAGATTATTCATACACGGAAGCGCGGGAGAAATTTGCAGAGTATATATCTATTCATGGAATCACAAGAAATGATGTGGATTTGTATATCAGAAAATATCCGGTGTCTACGTTTAAATACTATTATGAATTGGAGTTGGATCATGTACTTGCATAAAGAAAATAGGGAATTATTTCGTGATGCAATCTTGCTGACCTCCCAGAAACTGGAAGTCAGTGAAGATATCGTGGAGAAAGACTATTATGTTACTTTGATTTTAAAGAAACTTTCTATGATTGGATATCCGGTTGTATTTAAGGGTGGCACATCTCTTTCCAAAGCCTTTCATGTAATTGACCGATTTTCTGAAGATATCGATATTACATTTACAGAGCATTTGGGTGAAGCGAGAAGGAAAAAGTTGAAATATAACATATTGAAACCTATTGCGGAGGAGTTGGGGCTTGTGATTCGTAACTTTGATTCTATTGAAAGTGATAAAAATTTGAATCATTATGATTTTTATTATAAGTCAGTGATAGGAGATAGAGTTATCAATACAATTCCGCCTTATGTCAAGGTGGAAACATCCTTGATGTCCTATGCATTTCCTACAGAAGAAAAGGAACTGAGAAATTATATATTGGATGCCCTTGAAACTGAGGAAGCGGAGTTTATTGCGACGTATGATTTAGGAATATTTCCTATGTGTGTTCAGTCATTGAATCGTACATTGATTGATAAAGTTTTTGCCGTATGCGATTACTACCTGCAGGGTAAGGCTTACAGAAATGCAAGACACTTATATGATATTTATAAACTGACAGAGCATGTGGAGATTGATGATAATTTCTTGAAACTTGTAAAAGAAGTACGCAGTCACAGAATTGGAATGGGAAGTGAAATTGCTCCGGCAGCACAGTTGGATGTTGATGTTTTAGAGTTGGTTCGAAAAATTTGTGATGAAAATTTTTATAAGAAAGATTATAGAGAGACTACACTTAAATTGATTTCAGATTCTATGGAGTATGAGATATTGAAAAAGAATTATAGGGAATTGGCAGAGAAAATATTTGGATAAGTGCACACATGGTATTTTTATAAAAAGAGGGAACCCCACAATCATTTACCTACCGATTCAGAAGTTTTGAGATCGGCTCCAGTACCTTCTCCAGATCTTCAATTGTCTTATTCAAGGATTCGATATCAATTGGCTCCTGGTTATTGATGTCTTTGGTGATTTCATTTAAGTTCGTGAGAATACGATTCAGGTCCGGCAATATCGTGTATGTGCCGAAACCAATAGTTAAAGTCATAATAAGTAAAAGGACTGTGATAATGCGGGAATGGAACAGTTGTTTTTTGGAAATCTTCAACTGTTCTTTTTGTAATGTGATTGAAAGTGGCATCGAATCCTTCTTTGAGTCTCTTTTTATATTGTCTTTTCTATTTTCTTCCATAGTGGAGTTCCTCTTTTCCTTCAACTTCATGCCAAGTATAGCATGGGATTTACCAAAATGTAAATTATATTACTATAATGCGGGCTGCATTACTCAAATGTAAATTGTTTTACTGTTTTTGTGATGGTATAATTAAATTGAATTTTTGTGAGTAAGTTTAAGATGGCAGGGAGAGGAATGAGATGGAAGAAAATCACGTTTTAGAAAAAAAAGTACAGGAAGATGATCTTAAGGAAACGTATGCAGCAATGCTTGTTGTTTGTGCTGTGGGCAAAGAAATAGAAAAATATAAAATTAAAGAGAGTATGGTCGTAGGAAATAAAGTAGAAAATATGCCTGTTGATGTAATGGTTGACCTTGCGGATGTGCAAGGGTTCCGTGGAGAGATCAGGAAGGTAAAAGAAAGTTATATATATCGGGATATCAGTAAAAGCGGAAATGTAAGATATAACGGAAAACTCTTCGGAAGTGAAGAGATGGAAGGGGAAGATAACGTAACACTTCATGAGGGTGATGTCTTGAGTCTATATGATGCCAACAGTGCAGACAAGCCGCAAATAATCCTGATTTTTCACAGGCTGTACACAGAGGAAGTTGTATGGAGGACAATGCCGATAGACGATACAAAGAAACGCTTTTACATCAGCCGGCATGAAGAGATAAAATCAGGGGAAGAAGTACAGCCGGCAGATGTGGCAGAGATCCCGGATCATTATGCAGAGTTATTTGAAGAAGAGGGAAAGTGGTATATCCGTGACCATAACACAAGACTGGGTGTTTATCTGAATAATCAAAAGATGGAAGAGAAGACGCTTCTGAAGGAAATGGATGTGGCACGAATCGGCAACACGCTGTTTCTCTTAAAAGAAGGTAAGTTTTATTACAATCACAAAGATCTTTCATCGAATGCACTTGTGATACATATTGAGGAGAGAAGTGTATGGAATCTGTTTCGCAAAAAAATACTTCTCGAGGATATTAATCTGAAAATCACTCCAGGGGAAATGGTTCTGATTCTGGGAGGTTCAGGAGCGGGAAAAACTACATTTATCAATGCTGTTATGGGATATGAAAAGGCAACGGGAGAAATCCTTGCCGGTGATATCAATGTCTATAAAAATTATAATATGATGAAATACGAGATTGGCTTTGTCCCTCAGCAGGATCTGCTTCGTATGGAAGATGGTGTTTATGACACGCTTGACAATGCGGCGCAGATGAAGATGCCGAAGAAGACGACGGAGGAAGAACGGAAGGCACGGATCGACCAGGTCATGCAGACGTTTGGATTGGAACGTGAGGCAGAATCTCTTGTAGCAAAACTGTCAGGAGGTCAGAGAAAACGTTTGAGTATCGCGGTGGAGTATATTGCGGATCCAAGCCTTTTCTTTCTTGACGAACCGGATTCGGGACTTGACGGGGTTATGGCACGTTCTCTTATGGAGAACCTGCGCAGTATCGCAGATGAAAATAAAATGGTTCTCGTGATCACCCATTCTCCTGACAGAGTGTCTGATCTATTTAATAAGGTGATCGTCCTTGCAAAGAGTCAGGAAGATGGAGCGGGACATCTGGCGTTTTATGGAGGAATTGATGAGGCGAAAGAATTCTTTGGGGTAGATAGTCTGGAAGGAATCGTGAAAAAAATCAACAGGGAAGATGAAGGCGGCGATGGAAAGGCAGACTTTTACATAAGTAAGTATGAAGAGATTGAAAAAAAGTAAATGAGGAGACGAGAAGATGGAACAAGAGAGAACAGGCCGCCTGGGTCAGGTAAAAGTATATACGGGTAAATTTTTTCGGATTTTTATCCATGAAAAAGGATGGAAGGTCATTCTGTTTGCATTGATTATTTCGCTGCTTATGTCCGTTGTGCTGGGCAAGAGTATGTTTACATTGAAAGAGAGGACAAGAGAGGGATTTTTTGCGATTGTTTCCTCCTGTATCTGGATTGGAATATTTAACTCTATTCAGACAATCTGCCGGGAGCGTCAGATTATTAAACGTGAGCATAGAACGGGGCTTCATATTACTTCCTATGTGGCGGCGCATCTTATCTACCAGGGAGCGATCTGCATCATTCAGGCGATGGCAATGGTGGTTATTTACAGTATGTTCACACCGTTTCCAAAAGAAGGGCTTGTGTCAGGGATATTTTTTATCGACTTGTTCATTACATTCTTCCTTGTACTGTATGCGGCGGACGTCCTTGGGCTTGCAGTGTCTTCTCTTGTGAAGACGACAACTGCGGCGATGACGGTGATGCCTTTTGTGCTGATCGTCCAGTTGATTTTTTCCGGCTCTATTTTTCCGCTGACGGGTGCGGCGAAAACGATTTCAGATCTTACGATCAGCAAATGGGGACAGAGGGCGCTTTGTATTGAGGCAAATATCAATGAACTTCCGTCCGAACTTCTGGATTCTGAACTTGAAATGTTAGGTGAGATGGAACTGATACAAGAAGCGAAAGAGATACTTCCGGAAGAGACGGTAAAAGAGATCGATAAAAAAGTGGAAAATGAACTGCAGAAATTCCTCTATGGATATACCTATCGAAAGATCTATACTTATGATGCGAAACTCGTAACCAGAAGATGGGGATACCTCTTAGCGTTTACGGCAATCTATGCACTTGTCTGTGTGGTCAGTCTGGAATTTGTAGATAAGGATAAACGGTAGAGAACGTGTGAAGGGATTGCCGGGAAATCAGGTGAAGGCAGGGGGAAATTATGGAATTCTTTGTCGAATGCTTGCAATTAGAGGGGAAAGACGATATAATGATAAAGTGCGTTTTAAGACGTGAATTATAGTAAATGAAAGAAGGAGAGTAAAAAATGAACGAAAACAACGAGTTCAAACCTTATGTTCCGGCAGATAAGATCACGCCGGAAATCACGGTTACTTCCATTGTAATGGGTATTATTCTTGCTGTAGTATTCGGTGCAGCAAATGCATATCTTGGATTACGTGTAGGTATGACAGTATCAGCTTCCATTCCGGCAGCCGTACTTGCCATGGGTGTTATCCGCGTGATCATGAAGAAAAATTCCATTTTGGAAAGTAACATCGTACAGACAGTTGGTTCTGCCGGAGAGTCTCTGGCAGCAGGTGCGATCTTTACTATGCCGGCATTGTTCCTCTGGGCAGAGGAAGGGCTGACAGAGATGCCGGGAATCGTAGAGATTACACTGATCGCACTTTGTGGTGGTATTCTTGGTATCCTTTTCATGGTACCGCTTCGTAATGCATTAATTGTAAAAGAGCATGCGACACTGCTTTACCCGGAAGGTACAGCATGTGCAGAGGTTCTTCTTGCCGGAGAAGAAGGAGGAGCAAATGCTTCTACAGTATTCACTGGTATGGGACTTGCAGCTATCTACAAATTCATCGTTGATGGACTGAAAGTTATTCCGGCAGATATTTCACTTGCATTCAAGTCTTTCAAAGGAGAACTTGGTGTAGAAGTATATCCTGCACTTCTTGGTGTTGGATATATCGTAGGACCAAAGATTGCTTCCTATATGTTCGTAGGTTCTATCTTTGGATGGATGGTGATTATCCCGTTGATCTGTCTGTTTGGACCAGATATCTCTCTGTATCCGGCAGAAGCAGGTGTTACGATCGCTCAGATGTATGCTGAGGGCGGAGCTGCTGCTATCTGGAGCAACTATGTAAAATACATAGGTGCAGGTGCGATCGCTACAGGTGGAGTGATCTCCCTTATCAAATCTCTTCCGCTCATCATCACAACATTCCGTGATTCCATCAAGAGCATGAAGGGTGGTAAGAACACAAGTACAGAGCGTACTGCTCAGGATCTTCCAATGAGCCTGATCCTGATCGGTGTTGCAGTTATGGTCGTAGTGATCTGGCTTGTTCCGGCAGTTCCAGTAAATCTTCTCGGAGCAGTGATCATCGTTATCTTTGGTTTCTTCTTTGCAACAGTATCCTCCCGTATGGTAGGACTGATCGGAAGTTCCAACAACCCGGTATCCGGTATGGCTATCGCAACACTTCTTATCGCAACATTTGCAATTAAAGCATCTGGTAATGACGGTATCGAAGGAATGGTTGCAGCCATTGCTGTAGGTTCTGTCATCTGTATCATTGCAGCTATCGCTGGTGATACATCTCAGGATTTAAAGACAGGTTACCTTTTGGGCGCGACACCTAAGAAACAGCAGATCGGTGAGATCGTCGGTGTTGTTGCGGCAGCATTTGCTATCGGTGGAGTTCTTTATCTTCTGAATTCTGCATGGGGATATGGAAGTGCAGAAGTACCTGCACCGCAGGCAACTCTTATGAAGATGATCGTAGAAGGAATCATGGGTGGAAACCTTCCATGGAACCTTGTATTTGTTGGTGTATGTATTGGTATCGGTCTTGAGATCTTACGAATTCCGGGAATGCCATTTGCACTTGGTCTTTACCTTCCGATCTACTTAAATGCAGCGATCATGGTAGGTGGTGTTGTTCGCCTGTGCATGGACAGCCGTAAGAAAGTTGATGCTGAGACAAAAGAGAAACAGTCTACAGACGGAACTCTGTTCTGTGCCGGTATGATTGCCGGAGAAGGTCTTGTGGGTATTACACTTGCAATCCTTACTGTTATTGGTGTTAACTTAAGTATAGGAGATTCTGTAAACTTTGGAAATATCGGAGGACTTGTACTTCTTGCTGTTATGATCCTCTCACTTCTTAAGTTCTCTGTTTGGAAAAAGAGTAAGAACTAATGAGAAGAAAGAAAAAAAAGCAATATAATTATCTGGATTTTATACCTGAGAGATCTTCGGCGCTTGGATGGCATTTTGACGAGAATGAACGGATCGTTCTGGAAGAAGAGCATACAGGACGCTTTGACAGGATCGCACAGAAGGTTTTCAAAAAGCCCCGTGTCACGCAGATTCATCTGGATGAGCAGGGAAGTCACCTCTGGCCGCTTATTGACGGCAAAAGGACAGTACATGAACTTGCAGAACTTCAGAAAGAACGTTTTGGCGAAGCGGCAGAGCCGCTCTATCCGAGGATCGTGAAATATTTTCAGATTATGGAGAGTTATCACTTTATCAGATTTAAAAATAAACCGGATAAATAGAAAAATCTTCCCGACAGTATGCCGGGAAGATTTTTTGTGATATAGGAAATTTTTCCAGAATGTTGCAATTTTTGGTTTTTCATGTGAAAATGTATATAATACAGGGCAAAAAAGGGAGGATCGTGATATGAGATATGATGTGATCATTATTGGAGCAGGGCCGGGAGGTATCTTTTCAGCGTATGAACTGGTGAAGAAGAGGCCGGATCTTAAAGTGGCAGTATTTGAAGGGGGACATTCTCTGGAGAAGCGGAAATGTCCGATTGATGATGATAAGGTAAAGAGTTGTATTAATTGTAAGAGCTGTGCTATTATGAGTGGATTTGGCGGAGCCGGTGCATTTTCAGATGGTAAGTACAACATCACGAATGATTTTGGCGGAACACTTTATGAATATATCGGAAAGAAGAAAGCGACAGAATTGATGAGATATGTAGATGACATTAATATGTCCCATGGAGGAGAGGGAACGAAAATGTTTTCTACAGCCGGAAGTGAATTTAAGAAAGCGTGTATGAAGAATAAACTGACACTTTTGGAGGCATCGGTACGTCATCTTGGGACGGATATCAATTATGTGGTTCTGGAGCATTTGTATGAGGAATTAAAAGAAAAAGTAGATTTTTATTTTGATACCTTGGTCAATAAGATCGAGATTTTAGAAGAAGGATACCGTGTACATTTTGCAGATGGAACGGCAGATTGTAAGAACTGTATCGCATCTGTAGGAAGAAGTGGAAGTAAATGGATGGAGACGGTCTGCCGGGATCTGGGAATTCCAACCAAATCCAACCGTGTGGATATTGGTGTGCGTGTGGAACTTCCGGCGGTGATCTTTGAGCACCTGACGGACGAATTGTATGAGAGTAAGATCGTATACCGCACGGAAAAATTTGAAGATAATGTGCGTACATTCTGTATGAATCCGAGAGGTATCGTGGTAAATGAGAATACAAACGGAATCATTACGGTAAATGGGCACAGTTTTGAGGATGAGACGAAGAAGACAGAAAATACGAATTTCGCGCTTCTTGTGGCAAAACATTTCTCCGAACCATTTAAAGACAGTAACGGTTACGGAGAGGGAATCGCCCGGTTGTCCAACATGCTGGGCGGAGGTGTGATCGTACAGCGTTTTGGCGATCTGGAGCGTGGAAGAAGAAGTAACCAGAAACGCATCGAAGAGGGAACGGTAAGACCGACGCTTGCAGCGACGCCGGGGGATTTAAGCCTTGTACTTCCGAAACGTATCCTGGACGGCATCGTGGAGATGATCTATGCGCTGGATAAGATCGCGCCGGGAACAGCAAATGACGATACACTGCTCTACGGTGTGGAAGTAAAGTTCTACAATATGGAAGTAGAACTCGATGAACACCTGGAGACAAAGTATAAAGGACTCTATGTGATCGGTGACGGAAGCGGAGTTACCCACTCCCTGTCTCATGCTTCAGCAAGTGGCGTATTTGTGGCGGACAGAGTTGCAGAGACCCTGTAGGAAGTGCTATAATGAGCACAGAATAATCATCTGCTAAGGAGGAAAGAAACCATGTTGTATATAGGAGTTGATCTGGGGACTTCTGCGGTAAAATTACTGTTGATGGATGCAGAAGGGGATATTAAAAAGATCGTATCAAAAGAATATCCGTTATATTTCCCGAACCCGGGATGGTCAGAACAAAAACCGGAAGACTGGTTCACACAATCGATGGAGGGAATCAAAGAACTGACAAGTGCGTGCGATAAGTCACAAGTTGCCGGAATCAGTTTTGGAGGACAGATGCACGGGCTGGTAGCGCTCGATAAGGACGACAATGTCATCCGTCCTGCAATTTTGTGGAATGATGGAAGAACGGGCGAAGAGACAGAGTATTTAAATGAAGTGATCGGTAAGGATAAATTATCTGCGTACACAGCCAATATTGCATTTGCGGGATTTACGGCTCCGAAGATTCTTTGGATGAAGAAGAACGAGCCGGAGAATTTTGCAAAGATTGCAAAGATCATGCTTCCAAAAGATTATCTTGCATACAAGTTATCAGGAAGTTTCTGCAGTGATGTGTCTGATGCGTCCGGTATGCTTCTTATGGACGTAAAGAACAGATGCTGGTCAAAGGAAATGATGGACATTTGCCAGATTACAGAAGAACAGCTTCCGAAGTTATACGAAAGTTATGAAGTGGTCGGCACATTGAAGGCTGAGATCGCCGCAGAACTTGGATTATCTGAGAATGTGAAAGTGATCGCAGGCGCAGGAGATAATGCAGCGGCAGCGGTAGGAACCGGAACAGTAGGAGACGGAATGTGCAACATTTCTCTTGGAACATCTGGAACGATCTTTATCTCCAGCAAGAATTTTGGAGTAGATGAGAACAATGCATTACATTCTTTTGCACATGCAGATGGGAATTACCACCTTATGGGCTGTATGTTAAGCGCAGCCTCCTGTAACAAATGGTGGAATGAGGAGATTTTAAATACAAAGGATTATAGTGCCGAACAGAAAGATATTACAAAGCTTGGAGAGAATCGTGTCTTTTATCTTCCGTACTTAATGGGAGAGCGTTCTCCACACAACAATCCTGATGCAAGAGCCATGTTCATCGGAATGTCTATGGATACGACAAGAGCGGACATGACACAGGCAGTTCTTGAAGGTGTAGCATTCGGTCTTCGTGATTCTCTTGAGGTTGCGAGAAGTCTCGGGATCAAGATCGAGAGGACAAAAATCTGTGGAGGCGGCGCAAAGAGCCCTCTGTGGAAGAAGATCATCGCAAATATCATGAACATGAAAGTAGATGTTATTGAAAGCGAAGAAGGACCTGCACTTGGCGGCGCTATGCTGGCAGCAGTAGGATGCGGCGAATATCCGGATGTAGAGACGATCGCGGCTAAGATCGTGAAAGTGATCGATACGGTGGAGCCGGAAGCAGAACTTGTGGAAAAATACGAAGAAAGATATCAGAAATTTAAGAAGATATATCCGACTGTGAAAGAATTATTTTAAGTCAATCCGGGACGGGGTAAATTTAAATTTACCCCGTCCCGGATTCGATTTACCCTGTCCCCAATTGCCTACAAGGTTGCCAGTATCTCTTCCAGTACGCCTGGTACATCATCAATGATGTGGTCGGCGTATTTTTCTACGCCCGGCGCGCAGGTATTCATAGCGTAACTGGTTCCGGCAATCTTCAGCATATCTACGTCGTTGAATTGATCTCCGAAAGCGATGCCGTTCTTTGGATCAATGCCCATTGTGGAGAGGAGTGTGCGAAGAGCGATGCCTTTGTTGGCGTTTGGTGCGATAAAATCTACCCAGAACGCGCTGGCTGTTGCCGCCTTTATCTCGGAGGAGAAACGTTCTGCCATATAGGAAGCCAGATGCTCGACTCCTTCAAAATCGCAGAAAGCCAGTTTTAGAAAAGGCTCTTTAAGTTTGGAGTAATCTTCTATCACGGCAATCTCGTTGTGAATGACATTGCGCATGTGGTTTAAGTAACGTTCGTTATGAGAAGTGGTATAATGTCTGGATTCACAGGAAATGAGATTGAGACATTCTTTATAAGTCCTGGAGTATTCGTCCCCGGCAGCAAGAATGCGAAGTCCTAAGTCTCTGTCGATCAGTCCCCGGCAGATGACCTTCCCGTCTTTCTTACATAAGGAACCGTTCTCTGAAATGTAAGAAATATCATCTTTGATCGGTGCAAAGAGGCGGCGCATGCTTTGATACTGTCTTCCACTGGCAGCGATAAAATGTACATCTTTTGATCTGAAACGGCGGATGATATCAAAAATTCTCGGATCCATATCTTTTCCGTTATCAGGAAGAAGTGTTCCGTCGAGGTCACTGGCGATATATTGAATCATGTCGATAACTTTCCTTTCTTTCGTTGGACTTAAATATAATTGAACTTTAAATGTTGAACTTTAAATTCCCACCCATTATAATATATACAGAATAAAAAGGGAAGA
>CAYOSJ010000022.1:0-7433 GCA_964406595.1 uncultured Dorea sp. | reverse complement strand
GTCCGTGCGGTTGTGTGTTCAGAGGCTTATTCAGCGAAACTCTCCAGACAGCATAATGACACGAATGTACTGGCATTTGGAGCAAGAGTTGTCGGCATTGAGGTTGCTAAGATGATCATTGACGAGTGGCTAAGTGCAGAGTTTATGGGCGGCAGGCATCAGACAAGAGTTGATATGATCATGGATATTGAAAATAAGTAGAACGGAGAAAAGATTGGTTGAACTTCACCAGGAAAATGGAAATATAGATTTGGGAATTTCTATGAATGATGGAGATAAAGGTGTGGCAGAATATTCGCAGATGGCAGAAGAAGTTGAAGAAGACAAAAATAAAATAGCGAGGAGAGATATACTATGAAAGAATTTAACTTTGTAGTACAGGATGAGAAGGGAATTCATGCAAGACCGGCAGGAATGCTTGTAAAGGAAGCGGGAAAATGTGCTTCGGATATTAAGATGGCTAAAGTTGGCGGAGGCGTTCCGGTCAACATGAAAAGCACGATGGCTGTTATGAGTCTTGAGGTTAAAAAAGGTCAGGAAGTTGTCGTTACGATAGAGGGTGCGGACGAAGAAGCGGCAGCTGAGAAGATCGAGCAGTTTATGAAGGATAATTTCTAAATTATATACCCTGATCCCATGATTCAGATGCTTCGCAGGGTGTGCTTTGCTCGATAAGGTATAAGATAGCGTCAGTGCGTGCACTGGCGTTATTAATCATTTGAGGAGAAGGAAGAAAAGTTATGATCACAATAAAAGGAAAGAGCGTATTCGGCGGAGTGGCAATTGGAAAGATCGCATTCTATAAACGGAAAGAGGATCAGATCAAACGTTATCATATTGAGGATGTGGAGGCGGAGATCGCACGTTTTGAGAAAGCACAGGACGAGGCAGTCATACAACTTGGCAGCCTTTATGAAAAAGCGGTTCATGATGTAGGCGAAGCCAATGCAATGATTTTTGAAGTACATCAGATGATGCTGATGGATATTGATTATGTTGATTCCATTAAGAATATCATAACAACGCAGGAAATCAATGCAGAGTATGCAGTTGGAACAACAGGGGATAATTTCTCGGAGATGTTTGCGGCTATGGATGATGCTTATATGCAGGGACGTGCAGCAGACGTAAAAGATGTGTCTGCAAGACTTATCAAGATTCTTTCGGGCGGCGGTGATGAAGGTATTCAGTCAGACGAGCCGGTGATCGTGGCGGCAGACGATCTGGTGCCGAGTGAGACCGTACAGCTGGATAAAGAGAAAGTGCTGGCTTTTGCGACAATGTATGGATCTTCTAATTCGCATACGGCAATTCTGGCAAGAACGATGAATATTCCTGCGGTCATCGGTCTTGGCGAGGAACTGAAAGTCACTTATGATGGAAAAGAAGCGATCGTTGACGGGCTGGAAGGTATAATCTACATTGATCCTGATGAAGGGACCATGACAGCCATGAAGGCAAAGCAGGAAGAGACGTTGAAAGAGAAAGCACTTCTTGAAGAACTGAAAGGGCAGGAAAATGTAACACAGAGCGGACAAAAGATAAATGTTTATGCCAACATCGGTAATTTATCGGATGTAGGGACGGTTCTTAAGAACGATGCAGGCGGGATCGGATTATTCCGAAGTGAGTTCTTATATCTTGAAAGTGATGATTATCCGACAGAGGATCAGCAGTTCCAGGTATATAAGCAGGTTGCTGAGAATATGGCGGGGAAAAAGGTTATTATCCGTACACTGGATATCGGTGCAGATAAGCAGGTGGGATATTTTAATCTTGCAAAAGAAGAGAATCCGGCGTTTGGATACCGGGCGATCCGTATCTGCCTGACTCGCCCTGAGATATTCAAGACACAACTTCGCGCGTTGTACCGGGCATCGGCATTTGGGCAGATCGCGATCATGTTTCCGATGATCATTTCCGTAAGTGAGGTTAAACAGATCAAAGCAATCATTGAGGAAGTAAAAGCAGAACTTCGCGAGGCAGGAGTTCAGTTCCGTGAAGATGTGGAACTTGGTATCATGATCGAGACTCCGGCGGCAGTCATGGTAAGCCGCGAACTTGCAAAAGAAGTGGATTTCTTCAGTGTGGGGACAAACGACCTGACACAGTATACTCTGGCGATCGACCGTCAGAATCTTGCGTTAGATACATTTTACGATGCACATCATCCGGCAGTATTGGAGATGATCCGTATTGCAACGGAAAATGCACATGCAGAAGGAAAATGGATTGGGATCTGCGGTGAACTTGGCGCAGACTTAGAACTTACAGAGAAGTTCCTTGAAATGGGATTAGATGAATTGTCAGTATCTCCGGGTATGGTGCTTCCTCTTCGTAAGAAGATCAGAGAATGTAAGTAAAATATTTTGAAAGAATTTATATCTTCCTGTCATATTATAAGTAAAAGTATATATGGCAGGAAGATTTTTTATAGGCGATATCTATAAATATGCATAATGATAAGAAAAAGCGATTAGTCTTATGATTATGTGCATGATATAATGGGCTGGACATAATGGAGGAATATAACGATGAAGAAACTGTTGATCGTATCACACTGCATTTTAAATACTGCGTCAAAAGTAGCGATGGATGAAAAAGAACTGGCAGAAGAATATGAAGTGAAAAATAAGTTAATGAGACTTGTAATGGAACAAAATATTCAACTGTTACAACTTCCATGTCCAGAATTTATCATGTATGGTTCTAAACGATGGGGGCATGTGAAAAACCAGTTTATGCATCCACATTTTTATGCCGAATGCAGAAAAATGCTTGCACCTGTTTTATTACAACTGGAAGAATACCTTACATACCCGGAAGAATTTGAAATTGTGGGAGTTGTTTCCGTAGAAGGAAGTCCTAGTTGTGGATATGGGCTGACTTGTACCGGTGAATGGGGCGGAGAGTTGGCGAAAGATGATGCAGAATTGTGTAAGGTTCGGAATACGTGCAGGATGGTGAACGAGCCGGGAGTATTTATGTGTATACTTGATGAGGAACTTCAGAAAAGAAATATGAATATATCCATTATGAGCATGGAGAAAGTGATCGAGGTACTTTCCCGGGAGAAATAGTTATGAAACATGAGAGGAGAAACGAACAATGAAAAACAGAAAAGTTTATGTGACTGCATTTTGTGGCGTGTCAGTTGCCATGAATATCGTTCTTGGAATTATCACATCGGCCCTTGGAATTCCGCTTTACCTGGATACTTTAGGAACGGTACTCACGGCTGCGATCATCGGACCAATTCCAGGCATTATCGTAGGGGCGCTGAGTAATATCATTACCGGATTGATGTACAGCGTTACAGATATTCCGTTCTGTCTGGTCAATATGGCAGTAGGCTTAATCGTAGGTCTTGTGGCGAAGAAATTTAAATTTACACTGGTAAGCGCAATTATCACAGGTCTTGCGCTGAGTTTTATCTGCCCGGCGATCGGGACACCGATTGGGATCTATGTATATGGCGGATTGAATGGGTCTGTTTCTGACGTGCTTGTTATGTCACTTGTACAGGCTGGAAAAGATATTTTCCAGGCATCTTTCTTAAGAAATGTTGCATCAAACTTAGTTGATAAAGTTGGTACATGTGTCATTGCCTGGGCTTTGATCAAAACAATCCCTATGCGCTTTTTGGAAAATTTAAAAAAAGAACAGTAAGTGGTTAGATTATGATAAATATAAAAGATCTTGTTCATAAATATACTGTGTGGGAATCAGAAACGAAAAAAAGCAAAAGAACTGTGCTGGAAGGAGTGTCATTAGACATTCCGTCCGGTCAGTTTATAGCGATATTAGGACCTAATGGTTCGGGAAAATCTACGTTGGCAAAACATCTTAACGTTTTGTTGCTTCCTGATGAAGGAACGGTATGGATAGATGGGAAAAATACTGCCGATCAGAAAGTGCTCTGGGATATACGTAGTACAGTGGGAATGGTGTTTCAGAATCCGGATAATCAGATCGTAGGAACGAGTGTGGAAGAAGATGTCGCCTTCGGGCCAGAGAATAAAAATCTACCATCTGAGATTATACAGGAAAAAGTAGCCGACAGTCTTAGTGCTGTTGGCTTATTGCATAAGAAGAAAAGTTCTCCGTCATATTTATCGGGAGGACAGAAACAACGTGTGGCAATCGCAGGAGTGCTGGCTGGAAATCCAGGATGTATCGTGCTTGACGAGCCAACGGCTATGCTGGATCCGCGTTCACGGAAAGAGGTTTTAGATGTAATTAAAAAACTGAATAAAGAGCAAGGGATAACGATTGTCCTGATCACCCATCATACGGATGAAGTGGTGGATGCAGATACCATAGTGCTGATGGATAAAGGACACATTATAAAAAAAGGAACGCCGCAAGAAGTGTTTGAAGATTTTGAACTGCTTAAAAAGGTTAAGATGGACGTGCCACAGGTGACGGAACTTGCCTGCCGATTGAACCAGCAGGGAATACCGATGGAACTTCCTGTACTGACAGAAGAACAATTTGTATGTGAATTGAAAAAGGCATATAGAGATATTCAAAAGCAGGAGGAACATGGGGTATGATGAAAGTAGAGAATCTCAGATTCACATACGGGAAAGGATCAGTCAATGAGTGCAAAGTGTTAGACGACATTTCTTTTGATGTACAAGAAGGTGAATTTATTGGTCTTATAGGATCTTCCGGCGCGGGAAAGACAACTCTTATCAAGCATTTAAATGGTCTGTTAAAAGCAGAATCAGGAAAAATCTGGTTTCAGGGTCATGATATCTATGATAAAAAATATAAGTTGTCGGATCTGAGAAAAGAAGTGGGACTTGTTTTTCAATATCCAGAGCATCAATTATTTGGAAGAACTGTGCTTTCGGATGTTTGTTTTGGACCATTGAATCTTGGAATGACAAAAGAGGAAGCAGAAGAATCTGCAAAAGATTGCCTGGAGCTTATGGGAATAGATGCATCTTATTATTATGCGAGTCCGTTTGAATTATCGGGAGGACAGAAACGCTGTGTTGCAATTGCGGGAGTACTGGCTATGAGACCGAAAATTCTTGTGATGGACGAGCCGGCAGCAGGGCTTGACCCGGAAACGAAACAACGGATATTTGCCCTTGTGGAAAGAATTCGAAAAGAACGCAAGATTGCGATTATACTCGTTTCGCACCACATGGAAGACGTTGCAGACCATGCAGATAAAGTTCTGGTTTTGCATGAAGGCAGACTGGTTCTGTCCGGGACGCCGGGTGAAGTGTTTTCTCAGACGCGTTTTTTAAAAAAGATAGGGATAGAAGGACCGCAGATTACAACTGTGACAGAGAGGTTGACAGAGGAAGGAATTGAACTTGAGCATCTGGCAGTTACTTTAGATGAGGCAGAGAAGATGATATTGCATGCATTCGCGATTCGGAGAGGAGGAAGTGTATGATCCGTGATATTACCATAGGGCAGTATTATGCCAGCGGATCCAGGATACATGAACTTGATCCACGGACAAAACTTATGGGAACTTTGATTTATATTATAGTATTGTTTCTTGTAAAGAATCCATGGTGGTATCTAATGTGCTTTGCAGCCGTGTTCATGTTATATTACATGGCAAGAGTACCATTGTCTTACCTGCTAAAAGGATTACGCGGAATTGTGATTTTATTGATATTTACGTTTTTCTTTCGTCTGATAAGTACTCCGGGGACGGAACTGATGCGTCTGGGGATATTCACAATAACGGAAGAAGGGATTATAAAAGCGGTAAGTCTTACTTCCAGGATTGCGTTAATGATCATTGCTGCTTCACTATTGTCTTATACTTCAACGCCACGGGAACTGGCGGATGGTCTGGAACGGGACTTTTCCTTTTTAGAGAGGATACATGTACCTGTACATGATATGGCGGTCATTGTCATGATTGCATTTCGTTTTATCCCTATTATGATCGAAGAGATGAATGCGTTGATGGATGCACAGGCAGCCAGAGGAGTAGAGTTTGAGAAGTGTTCTGTTTTGAAAAAATGCAAAAATTTGTTTTCGCTTTTGGTTCCGCTGTTTTTATCTACGGTTCGAAGAGCATCAGATCTGGCGATGGCAATGGAAGCACGGGGGTATACGGGGGACAGGCAGACGTCAAGAATGTATCCGCTTATGTATACAAGGAATGACAAGATTTCTTATATCATGATGGCTTTGTGGTTGCTTGTTGGTGTTGGGATCAGATTTCTTTCATAAGGAACCCTTTCTTTCTGCCTGCATACTCTAATACGAGAGAAAATCAGTGTAAAGAGGTGCTGGCTATGCCTTATTCAATTATGTTAGACGCCGGACATGGCGGAACACAGTTGCGCAAGTAAGGCTGATAACGATATTACTTAAAGAAAGGCAACTGTTGTACCTATCAGAATTAAATATGTGTGAGAGGACAAGCCTTTCAGTTTATAGACGTTCAGAAATGAGCGTCTATTTTTTTACCTAAATGAAAGGAGAATCAAAAAATATGAATAAGATATTGAAACGATTGCTTACAGGTGTTCTCACCCTTGCAACCGTATTTACCGCACTACCCACAACCGCTGTCCACGCTGCGGAAACACAGTATTGGACAGAATCAGAGGAACGTGTCGGAATCGTTGAAAAAGTAATGAATGATGGTTCTATCGGTTCTACATTCAACGAGGGGCATATGACCGTCGAGGGCGAGGACGCTTACTGTATCGACATCAATACAGGATTTAAGAATGGATATAAGACCAGAAGTGACGCAAGCACACGCATGAGTGCTGAACAGATAGAGGACGTTTCCTTATCCCTTGAATACGTCAAACAGTATACGAAAAGTCACTCTGGAATCAGCAGCCAGCACGCCTACCTTTTAAGGCAGCTTGTAGTCTGGCAGAGATTGAGCGTCCATCTTGGGTGGAACTGTGACAATGTACGAGCTTCCTATGATGAAATCTCAAAATCCGTACAAGATGAAGTGTTCGCCGGAGCGAAAGCCTTTGTAAAAGAAAACAAAGGACGCTATGACTGTTACGGATATATCTACACTGGCGAGGGGCAGGATTTAGGACAGTTTTTTGCGAAGCTGGCTGTCGGAAATGGCAAGATTCAGAAATCTTCCAGTAATGCCACAGTTACAAACGGGAATGACTGCTATTCCCTCTCTGGTGCGACTTATGGTGTCTATTCTGATAAAAGCTGCTCGAAGTCTGTTGCCACACTTACGACAAATGCCAGTGGAAATACTGACACTGTGGAATTAAGAGCTGCGACATACTATGTAAAAGAAACGAAAGCTCCAAAAGGATTCCAGTTAGATAAGAACGTCTATACCCTTACGGTCAAGGCTGGTGAAACGTCCACATTGAAAGTCAGCGACACACCAAAAGTCACAGACACTTTGGTTGAGCTTTTCAAGATTGATATGGAAACTTCCAAAGCTACGCCACAGG
>CAYOSJ010000021.1:0-26571 GCA_964406595.1 uncultured Dorea sp. | reverse complement strand
CGGTCAGCTTGATTATAATATCATTTGTCAGCGCTTTAGTCAAGACCTTTTTTCATATTTTTTTACTTTTTTTGACACGTTTTTTTCAATCACTATCCCTAGTATGAATTAACGCAAAAGTACAAAATATAGAGCCATGACTTTGCAAAACAAATGAGCGGAGAAAGAGGGATTTGAACCCTCGCGCCGCTATTAACGACCTACTCCCTTTCCAGGGGAGCCCCTTCGGCCAGCTTGGGTATTTCTCCAAAAACTGCTCGTTAAATTCGAACTTGCTTTAATACTATACACCAACTCCAGGTAATTGTCCAGTCCCAATTTTACTTTTTCGACTATTATTTTTTATTTTTTTACTATCCTTTTAGCCATGTACAAATAGAACCTTTTCTAACTTGCCAAAATTAGCAAATAAAAAGAGAGTTTTAAACTTGATCTATAGAATTCCTCTGCTGAAATAAAATTGATAAATTGCTGAAATAAATAGATTATCCCTGAAAGGATAATAAGATTACAGATGGTCAAGTACCATTTTTATAGCACCTGACCACAGATTCTCACAGTAGCCAAAAACTACCGCTTCCGTCACTGCTATAGCACTTTACTTTTGAAAAAAACGGTCAACTTCTTGTGCAAAAACTTCAAGGGAGTCTATTTTTGTAACTTCTTGCATGAGAAATTTTAAATATTCTTCACTACTCAGTGCATTAATCTTATCCCTCAGTTCCTCGGGTATCGCTCCGAATCTTTTCAAAAACTCCAAAATAAATTCTTTGCTATTGTTGAGTGTTCCTTCTTTCAAGCCTTCACGCCTGCCTTCTTCTCTTTCGTCACGAAGCATCTCTTCCAAAGTCATATACCGTTCCCCCATTTCCCGGTCTCTCTTGATATGCGAAACAGAATTTTGAAGTTGTCCTACATACGAATCTTCAAAATCCTGCTCACTTTCCTCAAGGTCTGCCGCCACAAATTTCAGAAACTTTACAAGGCTTTCCGCAGTTTCATGTCCGTTCTCTCCTTTGGTACTCAGGAAAAGCGTCCGGCAGCCATCTTCTAATCGTAAACTTTCTTCCTCGACACAGCGGTTTTCAAAGGTATAACAATAGCGTTTCTCTCCAAACGGGTCAAAGTCACAGATAAATATTACAAATGCATTCGGAAGTTTTTCATAACTCCCACCTTTTCCCAATAATTCCATATCCACCTGGCTATGATAATATCTGGAACGTTTCCCTAACGCCGGCTTTCTGGTCATCTGCATCTCCACATTATAATGAGTGTTCTTCTCATCGTTCGCAAAGATATCAAGGCGTACTCCCCTATACTCCGGGTGATAAAAGATACTTTTTTCCTTGCTGATCTCCAAACGCTTGATTGAAATTCCAAGAACCATCTCCAGAAAAGGAGTGCAGTTCTTCTCATCACACATCACTGCGCCAAACATAAAATTATCCTTGATCGTAAGTTCCTGCAATGTTTTTTTGCTCATACTTCCTCCATATCCACAGAGGAATTCTATGATCTTATCTTAACATACAAAATGAAAAATTACTATTCCCACTCTATATTTCCACAAAAATATGGCGGGATCTTCTGAATCCCACCACATTTTTCAATCTGACTTTTTTATTTTCATTACATTTAACGGCGTCTCTTTCTCACTATTATAATGATGACCGTCATACTGATCACAATCAATGCGATCCACGGTATGAATGATGCCGGATCGCCGGTTTTTGGAAGTGCAGAGGAAAGCAAACTTTGCGCATCCGTTCCACCGGCTGCTGTTCCGCTGGTTCCTGTTGCTGTTCCACTTCCGCCAGTTCCGGTTCCATTTCCACTAGCTGCTGTCTCAGTGGTTCCCTTTGCGGTAACCTTAGTCCCATTTTCTGTTCCGTCGGTTCCACTTCCATTGGTTCCGTTATTATTGGTCCCGTTATTATTGGTTCCATTACTTTTTTCTGCCGCTTTCCATGCGATCGCAACCGGAGAAGTGCTCTTGACTTTAAATTTAACTCCTTCCTCCGTCTTCGTGACAGCCGGCTCCTCTATCTCTCCAGCCTTCACGCCCAGTCGTTCTGAAGTTTCCGTAAACATGTGAGCCACCACAAAGTCGTTGGTCTTTTCTCCTGTCCCTTCCGGATAAGGCATTACGATGGAAACTCCACCTTTCGGGAAGTTATCAATCGTTGCAGGCACCCATGTCTTTCCATCGGCACTGATCTCAATTGAAATATCATAGTACGCTACATTTTCATAAGTGTAACCTTTTTTCGCTGTCAGTACATTACACAACTGAACCATAACGTCTTCTGCAACGGCAAAGCCAGCCTCTTGCAGAGTCTCCGGCACTTCCATCTCTTTCGTAAATTCTTCCATGTCAAGTTTTGTCTTGATTCCATCACCGGTAGCCTTCACAAACTGCGCCGATGCCATCGCGCTCTTATCCATGTTCTCTTCTTTGTCTACTGCAATGGCTTTCACCGTCGTTGTCGTATCAACAGTAAATGGATTCTCGTACTTCGAACTTGATGTTGTCGGAGTCTGCCCATTTGTCGTATAGTAAATCTCCGCATCCTTTGTTCCACACTCTATAGACACTTCCATCGAATCAAGGAAATTCCTCTCTCCATCCGGCGGGTAGATCAGCGGCGTCTCTACTTTCATCTTCGGCGTCGTTTCCTTATGCATTACAGAATCGCTCGCCTTATAAACTTTCGTCTCTTTATATCTTGCATATCCGGTATATTCTGTATTCGGCAGGCAGTCTGTTTTCGTATTCTTGTCGCTCCATTCGCTTTTCTCGCTTGCATCTTCGAACATATATTCTGCTTTTTTGACTTCCGGAATGGTCGCTGTATAAGTAACCTTATCTTCATTCAACTCGTATTTCATTTTGAAACTTTTCGGAGGATTCTGTGGAAGCTTCGCAAAATCAATCTCTGTTGTCTTCCCTATGCCATGATAAACTTCCGTACCAGTTTCTTCCGTGCCAGTTTTTTCTATATTGCCAGTTTCTACATTATTATCTCCTTTTACACGCGCCCAAAACACATGCTTCGTCTCAGGAGTAATTCTTTTGAAAACAGGATCTTTCGTCCAACCCTCATCATCTATCTTATATTGATACTCTACAGCATACTTTATATCGGGCTCTTTTACTTTAACCGTATACTCAAATGTTTCTTCATCTGAACTTACTTCATAATCAACACCTTCCAATTCCAGCGCTGGAGGAGTGGCTTTCTTAATTTTAACCTCTTTTTTCAAACTCACCCACTCAGTTGGTGTCTCCAGAAAATAATTGCCCGCCTTTGCTCCTGTAAGAGTCAACTTCCCATCAAACAAAACTTTATTATAACTACCAACACCACCATCAACGCCAAATAGTTTCTCAACGGTTCCCGTTAAATTCTCCGTATCTACCGCAACGCTACCTTCATCCCCCGCCAGGATTCCATCTAGTTCTACTTTTTCAATGGCAACTTTATCTGTACCGTCATACTCACGATCCTCTGCCTGTACTCCCGTTTCTCCATCTGCCTTAATCGTTAACTTCTTGGCTGTAATCTCATAAGGTATCTTTACAGTTCCCGTATAATGACCATTCTGCTCACTCGACACCGTCACGGTTATTTCTTTCTTTCCGGCGCTTACCACATCGTCAGGGTAGGTCAGTTTATAATCTTTTCCGCTGCCTTCCTCAAGTGTCCTCCCATTTACTTCTACGGTAATGGCAGGCTTATGCTCTTGCCCGTCATACGGGAATGTATCCTTATCATCTGCTATCGTTATGTCATTTTTCGTTATCGGCGCCGGAACGATCTTAAATGTTACCCTTTTTCTTTTATCAGATGCTGCAACTGCCACGTTTCCGCCATCACGACCGTTGATATACACCACTGCCTCACCCGGATTGGTATTATTTTCATAGGTCACCTCATAATCCTTCTTCGAGTCCAGTATAGTGGAACTACATGTTACCACAACTTCCGGTGTGATCGGCTCGCCGGTATAAGTCTGATCTTTAATCGCCTGTACTTTAATACTTGGATTATCAAGAGGTACCGGAGATACTACAACTGTTTTTTGAAAACCTTTATGTAACTTATGCTTATAATCTACGATATAGGTTCCTACGTCTTTGATTTTTTCCGTTTCCCATGGTTCTCCGTTAATCGTTCTCTCCCAGCCAATCTCTGAATCAATCAAATCGCCTGTACTTGTTTTCTCTACAACACGCAACGCTTTATCTTTCAGATCCGTACCATCGTAAAGCAACGGGTTTGCCACCGTGACATGAGCCTCCTCCATGGCAACTTTAATCTGAATCCCTTTGACTTCGCCGCCTCCTTTTTTGTTATCAATACCTATAAGTACGCCTCCTCCGTCTGTTCCGTCTGTTCCATTTCCTTGAATGGTTCCTTTAAGTCCCTCAAAAGGTTTGTCCTGCTGATGCAGCGTAAGTGAAGTGTTCGGCGGAATCACCATCTTCTGTTCTTCACCTAATTGGAATGTAGACTCAATCACTGCGTCTCCGTATACGGTACAAGTCGTTGGCTTATTTCCTTTATTCCACTTCCACACAACACCATTGAATTTTCCTTTTGTTGGTATGGAACCGCTGGCAGTAACGATAATTTCTTTCCCAAATTTCGAAGAAAGTTCCCCCACGATTCCATTAGTATTAACATTTTCGTCTCCCGCAATTGCCGTAATATTCCCACCGTTCAACTGAACCTGTGCATTTTTTCCTCCGATTCCAGGCGCACCTTTCCCTCCGGTCGCTTCGACCGTTCCACTATTAATGATAATCTCGCCCGCCTTTGCGTCGCTTTGACTAGAATTGGAATCATAAGAATCCGCTCCAATACCCGCTCCATTTCCAGATTTATTAGAGGAGGCTTTCAAAGTTCCCTTTTCTCCGCTTATAGTCAGTTTTGCTCCCTCCGGCACATGGATCCCCGCACTGTTCGGACCACTGAGCAGATTATTTACACTCCCCTCCGCCAATGTCAGATCCACCTCTGCACCTTTCGCGATATCAAATGCACAGATTGCCTGGGCAGCATCTGGAAAAGTAATATTGACTCCATCGAAAATAATTTTATGATGTCCACTTTCAACCGTAATCGTATTCTTATTAGTTGACCCCTTTATTGTATGCCCCTGGCAATCCTCTCCACACCCGGTATCTCCTTCCTTAGTTAATACCACCGAATGTGTGGTAATATCTACTTCATTATATGGATTTTTCGGCGCCGCTTCTGCAGTCATTGTCACTGCAGACAACATTGCCATTACGCCAAGCGCCATACCCCATCTTTTTATACTTCTCTTTTCTGCCACTTTCATATCACTGTCCCTTCCTTTTGCAACTGAAAACCTGACTTTCTATCATGATATGGGAGCCAAAAGCATTTTGTCCCCTGTTATACGCGGATCATTCCGCTTTTCATATAATTACACGCAATCTTTACATATAGTATTATTATACCACACATTTCATTCAAGAAAAAGGTGGATTTAATAATTCTTCATGGTCATACTCGTCACAAGACCTGTGTCCGCATTCAGATCTATTTCGCACCAGCCCTTATAATCACTGGAATACCATGTATACATGTGGAGAGCACTTCCTTCATATACATCGTCTGTTTCACCGTATATCTTAAGTATATCTTCTTTCGCCATTCCAAGACGGATCCCTCCCGGGAAAAAGACCGTCAGTCCACCATTCTCAAGTCCATACTCATCTACCGTAATGCCTCCTGCCACACACTCTGTTATACGAAGCGGCTCATCTGTTGTATTGACAAGATCGATCAGAACAGTATCCCCGGCAGCATCTTCAAAATATGCCAGTTCATACTCCCCGGCATCTACCACGCAATCCTCCGGCATATATTCTTTATCCAACTTCACCCCTGCCTCTTCCAGTTCCGCGATCTCGCACGGAAAAGTCAGAACCGTATCATTCATCTGAACTTTATAAGTCTCCCATGTATCGCCAAGTTCAGGATTCACTTCTGCCGGAATCTCTTTAAGTTCTTCCTTTTTATCTTCCGTATCTTCTTCCATATCATCCGAATCGTCAGAATTTTGAATTCGTCCTACCGGTGCAAGTGGAGCCGTTGAATTTTCAACATTCATGCTAACCACTCCCATTACGATAACGGCCATGGAGATAATAAGCGTCAGAACCGCGCCAATGATCATGATGATCTTTGATTTTTTTGCTGCATCTTTTGCACCTTCATAGTCCCCGGTCCTCTGCAGCATATTGATCCTGCTTGCATATATGATCGCCGCGATACCCAAAGGCATACAGCATAATACTGTTGAAATAATCGCAAATATGATATATGGCGTACTGTCGATCGGTTTCTGTGGCAGCCCATAGTTCCCCATACTGTCCTGTCCCTGCTCATTTTCCTGTGTCGGCTGTGGATCCACCGGTGTACCGCAGTTTGGGCACACCTTTGCATCTTCTGGTAACTCGCTTCTGCAAAACTTACATTCCATACTTATTCCCTTCCTGTCCCGCTCCCGTCAGTGCTCATGACGCAAACGGATATCCCTCCATATTTCTAACATTTTCTTAGAAGTATGATAATACAAAAAGAGTTTTTCAGCAAGCGATGTTACAAAAAAAGAGCTTTGCTTTCGCAAAACCCTTTTTAACGGAGAGAGTGGGATTCGAACCCACGCGCCCTTGCGGACAAACGGTTTTCAAGACCGCCTCGTTATGACCACTTCGATATCTCTCCATAATTCAGTTCTCGTTGCCATTTATCCGGCAACAATATGTATATTAGCACACAAAAAACCAAGCGTCAATATTTAATTGACAACATTTTCGTTTTTCCTGCGCAAAAACACTTTTGCAATATCTAAATCTTCCGGCGTCGTGATCTTAATATTCTCATAAGAACCCTCAAACAACTTTACCGGTGTGTTTGTCATCTGTTCCACAGCCATAGCGTCATCTGTCACCTTGATACTATCTTCCTGCATCAGTTTCGAATAGGCTTCCATGATCAGAGATGTGGCAAAGATCTGCGGCGTCTGAACCATCCATACAAATTCGCGTTCCGGTGTCTCTTTTGCAAATCTTTCACCATCTACTAATTTTACCGTATCTTTACTTGGCATTCCTGCCACACAGGCGCCATATCTCTCCACCGCTTCATAGCCGCGTCTTAACATCTCCTCATCCACAAATGGCCGTGCGCCGTCATGGATAAACACATAGCCCTCAGGCGCCGGGATATCCCCCTCTTCTGCCGGCATTCCTTCAGCGATCGCTTTCAGCCCCTGCCACACAGAATCATAACGTTCTTTGCCGCCGGGGACAATCGCCTTTACTTTCGTGATCCCATATCTTTCCACGATATCGTGCCGGACATATCCTTCCTGCCCTTTCCCTACAACAAGTACGATGTCGTCTATGATCTCTGACTCCTGAAAAGCCTTTAAAGAATAATAAATGATCGGTCTTTCATATAGTTCAATATATTGTTTCTGCACGGAAGAGCCCATGCGCTTCCCCTGCCCGGCAGAAAGTACGACCGCCGTACAGTTCTTCTTCTCATTCATAGCAGCCTCCACTATCTCTCGCCCAGTTTCAGATTGGGGACTGCGTTAAGATCCCAGCCATGTCTCGTCCCCTTTTTATATTCATAATAAGCGGCGGCTCCGATCATAGCCGCATTGTCCGTACAGTAGATCGGTGACGGATAGTAAAACTTCACTCCCCGCTCCTCACAAGCTGACTTCATGGCTTCACGAAGCGCGCTGTTTGAGGCCACACCACCTGCAATCGCAAATTTGTCCACACCGTATTCCTCCACAGCATGCATCGCATTTGCCACCAGCACATCTGTCACAGATCTCTGGAAGGATGCCGCTACATCTGCCTGGTTGTAAATCTCGCCTTTCATCTGACAGCCGTTGATATAATTAAGCACTGCTGATTTCACACCACTGAAACTGAAATCATAGGGGGCATCTTCCACATGTGCACGCGGAAATACAATTGCATCGGGATTCCCTTCTTTTGACACTTTATCGATCTTGGGTCCACCCGGGTATCCAAGCCCGATGGCTCTCGCCACCTTATCAAACGCCTCGCCCGCGGCATCGTCCCTTGTCCTTCCGATAATGTCAAACTCCCCATAATCTTTCACGCGCACAAGGTGCGTATGTCCACCGGACACTACAAGGGAGAAAAACGGCGGCTCAAGGTCTGCATGTTCGATGAAGTTTGCCGCAATATGTCCTTCAATATGGTGCACGCCGATCAGGGGTTTCTTCGCAGCGTAAGCGATCGCCTTTGCTTCTGCCACACCTACAAGAAGCGCGCCTACAAGCCCCGGCCCGTAAGTGACGCCTATAGCGTCAATATCAGCAAGCGTGACATCCGCTTCCTGGAGCGCTGCCTCAATGACCTGATTGATCTTCTCAATGTGTTTTCTGGATGCGATCTCCGGCACTACCCCGCCATACAACGTATGCAGTGCGATCTGTGATGAGATGATATTAGAAAGCACTTCCCTTCCATTTCTCACAACTGCTGCCGCTGTTTCATCACAAGAACTTTCAATTGCCAGAATCCGTATATCTTCTTTTCCGTTCCCTTTCATCATTTCCACAACCCTTTAATCTGTAAATACAAGTTCCACCGTGCGGCGGTCTTTTGCCGCCACTGCTCCCGGGAATATGGCGCGCACGTCATCCATATATTCCTCCGGCTTTGTAAGAGACGGACTGTAATGTGTCAGCCACATTTCTTTCACATCTGCCTCTTTCGCGATCTGCGCCGCTTCGTAGAATGTCATGTGTTTATACTCTTTCGCTTTCTTCTGCTTATCTTTCTCACCATACATACCTTCACAGATAAACAGGTCCGACCCCACAGCGTTATTTCTGATAGAATCCGTCGGACGAGTATCGGTACAATACGTGATCTTGATCCCCTTTCTTGCGGGACCAAGCACCATATCCGGTGTGTAAATGTCCTGCCCGGTATCTATAGTCTCTCCCTTTTGTAAGATCCCCCAGTATTTCTGCGGGATACCGGCGGCATTTGCCCGCTCCACATCGAATTTACCTGCCCGGTCTATCTCCATTGTATAACCATAACAGGGAACATTATGATTGACACGAAATGCTTTCAGCCGGTAACCATTTAACTCTAATGTCTTTTCCGGCTCGTTGATCTCAATGTATCTGATAGAAAAGGGCAATTCCGGCGCGATCACCCGCAGAGAATTCACTACCCGTTCCAGACCTTTCGGACCGATCAGCGTCAGTGGTTCTGTACGGTTTGCATTTCCCATCGTAAGCAGAAGTCCCGGAAGTCCGCTGATATGATCTCCATGATAATGTGTAAAACATATCACATCCAACGGCTTGAAACTCCAGCCCTTCTCTTTAATCGCGATCTGCGTTCCCTCGCCACAGTCGATCAACATGCTGCTGCCGTTGTAGCGCATCATCAATGACGTAAGCCACCGGTACGGTAATGGCATCATTCCTCCGGTCCCTAACAAACATACATCTAACATACTTTACCTCTAGTCTCTTATTTTAATCTGAAATCCTTTCACGAACTCATCATAACAGTCTTCACAGAGTTCAAACCGATCCACCTGGTCATCTTTCCCGGAAAAATATCCCCATCGTTTTTCTACTTCTAAGAAGTCCTCCTGGGGAACCCCTTTCACTACCGGAATCTCTCTGCCGCATTTGTTACATACGATCTTCGCAACTTCATTTGTCTCTTTCATAATTGTGTGATATTGGCGCATACAATTCCTCCTAAACGTATCTTTGTCTGTCTTATCCGTTTGCTACGCCTACATTATATCTGCTGGCTCCCGTCATTCCTAGTGGGAACTGCTGACAACATTTCCAGTGATATTACAAACTCACCGCTTAATTCTACGGCTCATCAGTATCGCATCTTCGATTGGATCCGTATAGAAATTTTTCCGGATTCCATCTTTTTCAAATCCATATTTTCTGTAAAATGCGATCGCCGGGACATTTCTTTCCCGCACATCAAGAAGCAGTCTTTCGCCGCCTCTGTCTTTGCAGGATTTTTCTATATAAGAAAGGATCTTACCCGCTACCCCTTGCCGTCTTGCAGACGGACGAACGGCGATTCTTGCAATCTCTCCCTCGTCTATCACATAATACAAGATCACATAGCCCAAAAGCCTCCCGTCCTGCCATGCCCCCGCAATGACTGTGTAAGGCTGCCTGTACGTTTCAAGAAGCGCCTTCTCACTCCACGCATCGGAGAATATCGCCCGCTCAAGTTCTGCGATCTCTGCCAGTTCCGATTCCTGTATCAGACGGATCTCCATGTTACAGCGCCTCAATATCACGGATCAGAGAATCAACCGCCTCATCGGTCGTTGCCCAGCTTGTACAGAAACGCACTGCACTGTGCTCTGCGTCTACTGCCTCCCAAAAACCAAAAGAATATTTCTCCCGCAGCACATCAAGGTGTGCATTTGGAATAACCGGGAACTGCTGGTTCGCATAAGTATCATAACGAAGGGTATACCCCTTCTTAATAAACGCCTCTCTCAGGCGCATCGCCAGCGCATCTGCACGTTTTGCGATCTCAAAATATAATCCATCTTCGAATAATACCTCGAACTGGATTCCAAGAAGCCTTCCTTTGGCAAGCATGCCTCCGTTCTGTTTGATCAGATAACGGAAGTCTTTCCCGATCGAAGGTTTCAGGATTACAACTGCCTCTCCGAATAAAGCGCCCACCTTCGTGCCGCCAATATAAAATACATCTGTATTTTCAGCAATATCTGCAAGTGTCACGTCCGTATTTTCAGCCATCAGTCCATAGCCAAGCCTTGCCCCGTCAAGGAATAACGGCAGATCACATTTTTCACATACCGTTTTTAATTCCTGAAGTTCGGCTTTTGTATACAATGTTCCGTTCTCCGTCGGGTGTGAGATGTAGACCATGCCCGGCTGGACTACATGTTCATGATCCGGGTCTGCCCAGTGTGCATCATAATAATCCTGAACCTGCTGTGCCGTAATCTTGCCATCTTCACTTGGAAGCGCGATTACCTTATGTCCCGTCGCCTCGACCGCCCCCGTTTCATGGGTATTCACATGACCGCTGACTGCTGCCACAACTCCCTGGTGCGGACGAAGAATTGCACTTATCACGGTGAAATTCGTCTGCGTTCCTCCTACAAGAAAATGAACATCTGCATCTTCTCTTTTGCACGCCTTCCTGATCTTCTCTCTTGCCGCCTCACAGTGCGGATCTAATCCATAACCTACTGTCTGCTCAAAATTTGTCTCTTCTAACTTCTTTAATATAGAAGGATGTGCTCCCTCCGCATAATCACATTGAAATCTAATCACGTTTCATTTCCTCCTTTTCCTGTCTCTCTCGTTCTGCCTGAGATACTCTTAGATAATCCGGCTTATGATCCGCCGCGCGTTCTAATTTACCTTCCCTGTAATATCGGATCGCCAGCGCTCCTACGGACGCCGCTCTCTGGCGGTTCATATTCGCCGGTGCAAATGCGATCTCACGCCCCGCCATGATCGTCTCCCTTAGTTTTTCCTGAAATACCGGAACCCCGTCCCCTAAAAACACAATCCGTTTCTCATAGCAGTGAAGTTTCTCGCCCAGTTCTTCGATCGCCACCGCCATCTGATCTTCCAGGACGACCAATTCTTCCCCCTCAAACTGATAGATTCCCGTATACACCTGCCCCCTTCTTGCATCAAGGATCGGGCACACAATATCCGACCTTCCGCACAGATTGTAGGCAAGCCCTTCCAGCGTCGGCACATGGATCAGCGTTTTCTCAAGCGCAAGCCCTAACCCTTTCGCTGTCGCCGAACCGATGCGAAGCCCTGTAAATGACCCCGGCCCTGCCGCCACGGCAATCGCATCAATGGTACCAAGATCCAGTTCTGTCATTTTCACAACCTCATCTAACATAGGAAGCAGTGTCTGAGAGTGTGTCTTCTTATAATTTACTGTATATTCCGCTATGGTCTGCTCTGTCACACCGTCGCTTTCCACGACCGCGACACTGGCAACAAGCCCGGAACTGTCAAGCGCTAATATTCGCATACACTAATCCTCCGATAATCAAATCCTCTGTTCAAATCTTTTTCTATCTTCACTTCAGTATAATGCTTCGGCAAGATATCTTCAATAAGATTCGCCCACTCGATCAGGCTCACTCCACTGCCGTAGATATAATCTTCATAACCGATCTCTTCCATCTCTTCCACATCACCAATGCGGTAGACGTCAAAATGATAGAAGGGCAGCCGCCCTTCCTCATATACCTGTACGATTGTAAATGTAGGGCTGCTTATAGGCTCTTCTATCCCAAGTCCTGCCGCAAGTCCTTTCGTAAATACAGTCTTGCCAACACCAAGATCACCCACCAGCGTATACACCTGTCCGGCTTTTGCCGCACGCCCCATGCAGACACCTAATTCATAAGTTTCTCTTTCACTTTCGGTTTCTCTTATCATACATTTCTCCCCTACCGTATCTTCACTGCTGAAGAACGCATATTTTTGCGGATCAGCTGCACAATGACACGATAATTTTCTCCCAGTTCCTCGATCGGCAAGATCAACGGCTGTTTAGAATCATCATACAACACCAGCGTATGCCGAAGCGCGATCGCTTTCTTAAAATCTTTCCATAACAGCCAGCCTCTTTCTTCCTTCGTAGAAGCATAGACTCCCTTGTCATCAAATTCATAAATGATCGGCTCATTCAGCCTTGAAGACTTCTCCATCTGCTTTTTCACATTCGTCACGATAAACTTAGGAAACGCCACAAAAAGCAACGCCGCAAATGCCGCAAACATGATCGTATTTACAATCTGCCCCTTTGCCAGATAAGTAACCGCAAACACCACATTCAAAAAACCTAAAACTCTCGTCAATTTTCCCGCACCACTCGAATATACATGATGCAGCATGAACTCCGTCATCGACTCCGTCGTCAGTCGAACTTCCACTTTTACATACATCCCCATACCTCCCACTCCATTTCTTCATTCTATATCATAACATAAATCTGGGACGGGGTAAATTTAAATTTACTCCGTCCCAGATTGAAAATACCCTGTCCCTAATTATGCCCAAAATCGATATGCTGTTTTTGTGCAGTATGTATCGCCTTTCTTACACACCGGGCCTTCAAACTGTTCGTGGTGGATGGCATCTGGCACGTATTGTGTCTCGAAGCAGGCGGCGCTTCTTCTTGGATAGACTGCTCCGTCTTTTCCTTTTTCGCCTGCGAGGAAGTTCCCGGAATAGAGCTGGATGCCCGGAAGGTCTGTATATACCTCCATCTGGATTCCGGTTTTTTCTGATATCATGCCTGCCACTTTTCGATAACCTTCCCCATTTGTCATGTAGTTAAGGTCGTATCCCTGTCCAAATTGAATTGCTTCATAATCTGCGTCTATGTCCTGTCCGATCACTTTCGGCACGCGGAAATCCATCGGTGTTCCTTCTACGCTGACAACCTCTCCTGTCGGAATAGACTGCTCGTCATTTCTTGTATACGTGTCTGCATTGATCCATACTTTCTGTGTCAGGACAGTTCCTGACTTATGACCGTCCAGATTGAAGTAACTGTGATTCGTAAGATTAAGGATCGTATCTTCTGATGGACATGCCTCATACGCGATCTGAACTTCATTATCTTCTGTCAATGTATATGTTGTATAGATCGTCACATCTCCCGGATATCCCTGATCCATATCGGGGCTGAATAAAGACAGTGTGATGCTGTCCTCTTCAGTCTTTTCTACTTTCCAGACGCGGTTATGGTAAAAATCAAGACCGCTGTGGAGGTTATTTCCATGGTCATTTTTGCAAAGTTCATACGTCTTGCCATTCAGTTCAAAAGACGCACCGCCGATCCTGTTAGCGCTTCTTCCTACAACCGCACCTAAAAATACGGTGCCTTCTTCATATCCTTTGGCATCGTCATATCCAAGAACCACATCTACGTCATTTCCGTCCTTGTCTTTCACGATAACTCCCTGAAGGATCGCCCCATAGTCCGTAACTTTCATCTGCATTCCTGCCTGATTTGTAAATGTATAAAGCCAGGTCTCTTCTCCTTTTTTTGTTGTTCCAAATGCTGTCTTCGTGTAACTCATAACGTCTCCTTTCTATTTCTTTTTCAAATCTCCTCGTGCGAAGCACGCCCATGGGAAGCATCTGCGTTACGGAATGCCCGAATGGGTGTATCATACACATATAATTCATGCAGCGCCCTTGTGGCTCCGATGTATCGGAAGTTCTTGAATAACGGATTCCCGGCGTCGCCTCCTGCAAGAAATACCTGATCGAACTCCAGACCTTTCGCAAGATAGTAAGTTGTGACCGTGATCCCCCGCCGGAATACTTTACTGTCTCTGTCCACATAGCTTACATCTTTCCGCTTTCCTTTCAGCCAGCCAAAGATCTTCTTCGCTTCACTCTCCGTCATGGTGACCACTGCCGCAGTCTCATAAGCCTCTCGCCCTACATGCACTTTTTCAAGGATATCCTCTGCCACTTCCTGCACAGAAGACGCAGATATCTCTACGACTTCCTTTCCTGCCCGGTCAATGTACTCGACGTCACTTATCCCGCCGATCTTCCCGGCATAAGCTGCGATCGGCGCAGTATTGCGGTAACTCCTCTTCATCTCGATCTTACGGATCTTTCTTCCAAATATCTTCGGCAAAAAGGAAAGCACATCCTGACTTTCACAATCTACCGTCTGGTCCCGGTCACCTAAGATCGTCATATTGCACGGGAATAACTGCTCCAATATCACATACTGAAGATAGGAATAGTCCTGCATTTCGTCGATAACCAGCTGGCGGATAGCCCCACGGACAGGTCTGTCCTCGCGCAGTCGGTACTTAAGGTACAAAAGCGGAAATACATCCTCATAAGGCACGACCCGTTTTTCTCTCTCCACATCCGGGAGTTCTGGAAAACCGTTCTCACTTAAAAACCAGTTATAGATCTCGTAAATGTCTCTCGTCACATACATGGACATAAACTGTTCTTCAAGAAGTTCCCGTTCCTCTTCCCGAAGACTTATATACTGCTGCGTCTCATATTCATCAATAAAATATTCCATCACCGTATCCATACGGGAAAGAATCGGGATTCCCGAAAACTTTTCATAAAAGAGTTCCAGAAGTTCTCCCTCAGTCTTGTCGTATCTTCTCCATTTTATATCATGGAACTCCAGCAGCCTGTCCTCCAGTCCTACAAGAAAGCCTTCCATCGCGCTGATATATTCCGCCGACTGTTTCCACTGATACCGCGCATCATCGGACTCTCCATATAATTTCCGTTCAATCTGATGATAATGGTCCTCACAGTCTCCGGCGACCTCTTTTAATTCACGGTATGCAAAGAGATCAAAACTCATTTCCTGAATATTCTCTTCTCCCAGTTCCGGCAGGATATGGGAAATATAATCCGTAAACACTCCATTTGGCGACAGTATCAAAATGTTCGAAGACTTCAGATGTTCTCTGTCATGATACAGAAGATAGGCAATCCGGTGCAGTGCGACCGACGTCTTCCCGCTTCCTGCCACCCCCTGGATGACAAGTATCTTATCTTTCGTATTGCGGATGATCGCATTCTGCTCCCGCTGGATCGTACACACAATATTCTTAAGCTTTGTATCACTGTTGCTGCCAAGTTCCTGTTTTAAAATGTCATCGTCAATCTTGATGTCACTCTCAAATTCATACTGTATCTTCCCGTCCTGGATCTTATACTGCCATTTGCTTAAGATCTCACCCGTCAGAAGTCCTGCCGGCGCCTCATAAGAAGCCTTTCCCCTGTCATAATCATAGAAAAGCCCGCTGATCGGCGCACGCCAATCGTAAATAAGAGGTACATTTCCCCGTTCTTCTGCAAAATTGCCAGTTCCAATGTAGAAATACTCTGCCTCCCTCTCTCCGTCATAGCGAAATTCAAGACTTCCAAAAAACGGCGAATCTATCATTCTTTTCAGCCGCTGTTTTGTCATCTGACTGTCCTGTTTCGCTTTCATCTGCTGAAGAAGCGCCTGCTGATTGTCATACATTTCGTAGCCGTACTCGTCCATTTCCGCATAGTTCTGCCAGTAATATTCATTCATATTCTCAATATCCTTCTGAACATCCTGGATCATCTCGCTTATCTGACGAATACATTTTTTTAATTTCTCTGTTACATATACAAGATATTCTGCTCCTCTGCTCATACTGTCTCTTTCCTGCCTGTATCACGGTCTGCATTTATTCTCTACCGTTTACTATTGTATCATACCCGATATCTATTGTAAATTATCAGGAACGGTAAATAATATGCTCCCACCATGGAAGGCAGCGAAAAAAGAAACTACCGTCATGGTGGGAGCAACATCCTCTAAATCCTGAACCTTTATTTTATTTTGATGAATAAGTATGTACCTGACAGGTCACCGGTCTTATTTCCCCTGGTACAGAGTGAACGTGTCGATCAGTCCCTTCAGGATATTTGCCTGACCGGACAGTTCCTCACTTGCAGCAGCACTCTCCTGGCTGGTAGCAGAATTCGTCTGAACTACCGAAGAGATCTGATCCAGACCGGTGTTGATCTGGGAGATAGCTCCAGCCTGATCCTTAGAAGCATCTGCGATCCGACTGATAAGTTCTGACGTTTTGGTTGAACTCTCTACTACTTTCTCCATATCTTCTGCAGTGGACTTTGCCAGACCGACTCCACGGCTGACGGACTGGATAGATGCCTCGATCAGTTTTGTGGTACTCTTCGCTGCCTGGGCTGATTTCTCTGCCAGGTTCCGTACTTCATCTGCTACCACAGCAAAGCCCTTACCCGCCGTACCGGCACGGGCAGCTTCTACAGCAGCATTGAGCGCCAGAATATTGGTCTGGAACGCGATGTCCTCGATCGTCTTGATAATATTTCCGATCTCTTTGGAGCAGGCGTCGATCTCACCCATGGCAACCGATACCTGATGCATCTGTTGGTTGCTGGCGTTGATCGCATCGGTGGTTTCCTTTGCAATTTCTCCTGCTTTGGCGGCATTTTCTGCATTCTGGCTGATCTGATTGGAAACTTCTGCCACCGTAGCAGCAAGTTCTTCTACAGAACTTGCCTGCTCTGTAGTTCCCTGAGCAAGCGCCTGCGCGCCTCCGGATACCTGAGAAGCACTGGCGGAAACCTGAGCAGAAGCATTTTCAATCTGGGACAGCGCATCCGTCAGGTCAACCAACATCTTCCCGATCGAATCCTCGATAGGTTTAAAATCTCCAATGAAGTGCTGACTGGGCGCAACGTTCAGATTGCGGTTGGACATCTCGCCCATCGCTCTTGCGATATCATCAATATATTTCTTGATCTCTGCTACAGAAGCATTGAGAAATGCACCTAGCTCACGGACATCAGAATTCTTACACGGCACGGAAAAATCAAGCGCCAGTTCTCCCTGTGACAGGGACTTACTCTTCTCCCCGATCTCGATCAATGGTTCCACCACGTCTTTGGCAACATACCGGAAGGTAAGCAGAAGCACGATAAACAGGATCAACATCTGGACGAAGACCATGGCTGCCTGGGTAGTCGTTGCAAAATTTTCACTCGCCTGCGCCTCGCTGATCTCCTCATCCAGCGTAGCGATCTCCTCCGTCAGCACTTCCACCAGTCCGTTTAACGCCGGCTGGATATTATTTGTATAAATGCTCTCTATCTCCGCCTGATCCGTCAGAGTCAACAGTGTCTTTGCCCCCTCATGGATCTGATTATGCAGAGGTTCGATCTCAGACAGCAGTGCATCCCAGGAAGAGTCATTTTGAATCTCATCGCTGTAGATATACTTTCCGAAGTTACATTTCGTAGGATCGGTACTCCCTTCAAAATCCTGACCATAAGCAACCGAAGCATTTAACTGGGACGCCCATTTTTGGTGGTCGGACACTGCCTGCTGCAGCTTCATCTTGTCCTTATTAAGGGTGATGACCTCCTCTCTCGCCCGGCTGACCTGCCGGGAACCGATCATAAAGAATGAGCCGGCAATGATCAGCACCAACGTAATAATCCCGAACTGAAACAAAAGCCGCTTTTTGATTGATACACCATTTTTTGTAAGACTTTTCATGCAATCATCCTTTCTCTGTATATTCTGTTGTAGCAGCCTCACCACTGCACTATGAATCAATCATATTTACCTTATATTATCACATCTCAACAGCCTTTGCAACGCCCACAATCCCCACAACAGGACTTTCCGTTCTTCTTATCCCGAATCATTTTTCTGATGACAAATATCACGGTTACCAGCAGGACTCCACCTACGACGATTGTTCCCATTTACGATCTCCTCCCGTTTTTTTGATCCTTATCTTATTCTCTTCTTATCTTTGAGAATCATTATCATTTTCTAAGATCATACTATCTTACGTGTCCTTTTTTGTCAACACACTTTTAACACTTTTCCCAAAACTGGCTTGGTTACTTATTGCATTATTGGTTCTTTTATTCAATCCAGATATGCTTTAAAGTAAACCAGTAGGAAAGGAGGACTCGTTCCATGAATTCCCATTCAAAAAAACTTGTCATAACTGCATTGTTTTCCGCACTTACCTGCGTGGCAACCATGGCGATACGGATCCCGACGCCGGGCACGGGCGGATATATTCACCCGGGAGACGCTATGGTCATCCTGTCCGGAATGATACTGGGTTCCGGTTACGGGCTACTGGCAGCCGGTCTGGGCTCCGCCCTTGCAGACCTTCTTGGCGGCTATCTCATCTATGTGCCGATCACATTTGTAATAAAAGGCGCCATTGCTTTTATCTGTGGCGCCATCTGCCACAAACTGACAAAAAGACGGCATCTTGCCCTCATCCTCTGTGGACTTGGTGATACCGTCTTTATCGTCTGTGGTTATTTCTTGTGCGAGGCCCCATTATATGGCATTGCTGCTGCCGCTGCAAATGTTCCTGCCAACCTCCTGCAGGGAATCGGCGGGCTCATCTTCGCAACAGCGCTATACCCTCTTATCCCCATGGATTTTCTGTCGGGTATCTTACGCCCTTCGGCTGATTGTAGCCAATCTCCTCCACCGGAACACCGATGTACTTAAATACTTCGTACAGTGCCTTTCCATAATGGCCGAATGCAACTGCACCGTGATGTGGATATCCGCCCTCGATCAGTACATGACGGTAGAACCTTCCCATCTCCGGGATCGCAAATACACCGATGGATCCAAAGGAGCGTGTCGCTACCGGAAGCACTTCCCCGTGTGCGATATATGCACGGAGTTTGCAGTCCGCGGTGCTCTGCAGACGGAAGAATGTGATGTCTCCCGGCTTGATGTCTCCTTCCAGTGTTCCCTGTGTCACTTCTTCAGGAAGCGCTCTTGCCATGATCACCTGGTACTTCATCTCACAGAAGGACAGCTTGCTGCTTGCCGTGTTTCCGCAGTGGAAGCCCATAAATGTGTCTTTGTGCGTATAGTCAAATTTCCCTTTGATATCTTCTTCGTACATATCTGCAGGCACAGAGTTATTGATGTCAAGAAGGGTTACTGTATCCTGACTTACCACCGTTCCGATGAACTCGCTCAATGCTCCGTAGATATCTACCTCACAGGATACCGGGATCCCCTGATCTGTCAGGCGGCTGTTCACATAGCATGGCACGAATCCAAACTGTGTCTGGAATGCCGGCCAGCATTTTCCTGCGATGGCAACATATTTTCTGTAGCCCTTATGTTCCTCTACCCAATCCTTGAGAGTCAGTTCATACTGTGCAAGTTTTGCAAGGATCTCCGGTTTCTTATTTCCTTCGCCAAGTTCTTCCTCCATCTCTTTTACGACAGCCGGGATCCTCTCGTCTCCTGCATGTTTGTTAAATGCTTCAAAGAGGTCAAGTTCTGAGTTCTCTTCGATCTCTACGCCAAGGTTATATAACTGCTTGATCGGTGCATTACATGCAAGGAAGTTCAGCGGTCTTGGACCAAAACTGATGATCTTCAGATTGGCAAGTGCGTCAACGGCACGGGCGATCGGAAGGAACTCATGGATCATGTCTGCACACTCTTCTGCTGTTCCTACCGGATATTCCGGGATATATGCTTTTACATTGCGAAGTTTCAGGTTATAACTTGCGTTCAGCATACCGCAGTATGCATCTCCACGTCCCTGGATCAGGTCATTTCCACTCTCTTCTGCCGCTGCGACGAACATCTTCGGTCCATCGAAATGTTTTGCAAGCAATGTCTCGGAGATCTCCGGTCCGAAGTTTCCAAGATATACGCAAAGCGCGTTACATCCCGCAGCCTTGATATCTTCAAGAGCCTGCACCATGTGGATCTCGCTCTCCACGATACATACCGGACACTCGTAGATGTCTGCCGCATCATATTTTGCCTGATATGCCTCTACCAGTGCTTTTCTTCTGTTCACAGATAAACTCTCCGGGAAACAGTCACGGCTGACTGCCACGATCCCCACTTTCACAGTTGGCATGTTGTTCATAATGTTATCCTCCATTTTTAAAAATTTTTATTTACCCGGCTGCCCATAATATGCGTTAGCGCCGTGCTTTCTATAATAATGCTTATCCTGAAGTTCCTGTGGCGCCGGTTTATTCTCCGGGTTCAGCCACTCACATCTTGCCGCCATCTTCGCAACTTCTTCTAAAACCACCGCATTATGTACTGCTTCATGGGCATCTTTTCCCCATGTAAATGGCCCGTGATTCTTACACAGGACTGCCGGAGTCGCCTCCGGATCAATTCCCCGACGTGCAAATTCATCCGCGATCAGGATCCCCGCATTTTTCTCGTACGCCTCATCAATCTCTTCTTTCGTAAGATTGCGCACACAAGGCACCTCTCCATACAGATAATCCGCATGCGTCGTTCCATAACAAGGGATTCCCCTGCCTGCCTGCGCCCAACTGGTTGCCCAGGAAGAATGTGTGTGCACCACGCCTCCGATACCCGGAAAACGATTATACAATATACGGTGTGTCTCCGTATCAGAAGACGGATTATAATCTCCCTCTATCTTGTTTCCATCAAGATCGATCACTACCATATCTTCCGGCGTCAGTTTCTCATAAGCAACGCCACTTGGTTTAATGACAAAGAGTCCCTTCTCCCTGTCAATGCCGCTTACGTTTCCCCATGTAAATACCACCAGTCCATATTTCGGAAGCAGCATGTTCGCTTCATATACTTCTTTTTTTAACTGTTCCAGCATGTGTTCTCCTTTCCCCGACTATATCAGATTCTCCAGCGCTGCCTGTTCGATGGCTACGCCCTTCTTATACCTTTGTACAAATGTTTCAAAACCTTCCACCGCTTTCGGATCCGGCTCCATCTTGCTTCCTTTATTTCCGGCAAACACTTTCTCAGACAGATAGTCGCCAAGGGTCTCTCCCTCTTTCTTATCCTTCATATAAGAAGCGAGAAGCGCCATTCCCCACGGTCCGCCTTCCCCTGCCGTCTCCATGACAGATACCGGAGTATCAATGGCTGCTGCCAAAATTCCCTGTCCGACTCCTTTTGTCTTAAACAGTCCGCCGTGCCCGAGGATCTCGTCAATCTCGACCTTTTCTTCTTTCAGAAGAATATCCATACCTACCTTCAATGCGCCAAGCGCCGTAAACAGATGCACACGCATAAAGTTCGCAAGATTGAACCTGCTCTCTGGAGAACGGACAAACAAAGGTCTTCCCTCTGATACTCCTGTGATATTTTCACCGGAAAGATATCCATAGGACAAAAGTCCGCCACAATCCGCATCTCCCTCAAGGGCTTTGCGGTACAAAGTTCCAAACAATTCGTTCATATCCACCTTCATACCAAAAGTCTCTGCAAATTCGCGGAACAGACCTACCCACGCATTTAAGTCTGAGGTACAGTTATTGGCATGAACCATTCCTACCAGACTTCCATCCGGCGTTGTCACAAGATCGATCTCCGGGTGAACTTTCTGAAGTTCCTGTTCCAGAACGATCATGGCAAATACAGAAGTTCCTGCGGACACATTACCTGTGCGCTTTCTGACGCTGTTCGTTGCCGCCATGCCCGTACCTGCATCACCTTCCGGCGGACAGACCGGTACGCCCGCCTCTAACATACCGCTTTCATCAAGAAGCCTTGCCCCTTCTTCTGTCAGTGTGCCTGCCGCCTCGCCTGCCACTTTTATCTTCGGAAGGATCTCCTCCAACGTCCACGGATACTTCTTCCCGGCAATCAATTCATCAAATTTCTTCATCATGTCCACATTATAGTTTTTCGTCTGTGGGTCGATCGGGAACATCCCGGATGCATCTCCCACACCCAGCACTTTCTCTCCGGTCAGCTGCCAATGGATGTAACCTGCCAGCGTTGTAAAAAATGCAACGCTGCCTACATGCTCCTCCTCATTTAAGATCGCCTGATAAAGATGTGCAATGCTCCATCTCTGCGGAATATTATACTGAAATAATTCCGTCAGTTTCTCTGCCGCCTCGCCTGTCATGCTGTTTCTCCATGTACGAAATGGCACAAGAAGCTGCCCTTCCCGGTCAAATGCCATATAGCCATGCATCATGGCGCTGAAGCCAATGGCTCCGATCTTCTTAAGTTCTACTCCATATCTTTCTTTCACATCTGCCGCCAACTTTCGGTAACAATCCCGCAGTCCTCCCCAGATATCATCAAGTGTATACGTCCAGATACCGTTATCCAGACGATTCTCCCACTCGTGATCGCCGGACGCGACCGGTGTATGTGTCTCGTCCACCAGCACTGCCTTGATCCTTGTAGAACCGAACTCAAGCCCCAGTACCGCTTTCCCATTTTCAATGGTCTCTCTGATGTCACTCATATCCATTCTCCTTTTACACGATTTCTTCTACTCTTATCTGCCACTGTATTCCAGCCTGTTATTCTAATCTATATTATAGAGAAAGTCTGATTTTTTCTCAATCCCTTAACTCTGCAAACGTGCAAAAAAAGTTACCTAATCCGACTTGTATGTGATATAATTTTATATAAGAACCGGCTGGGAACAACAACCGGGAACGCACGATATTCAGAAAGGAACACCCGGCACTATGACTTTACTCGATTTTTGCCAACAGTTAACAGATGCAGAAAGCAACATACTGCCTCCCGGCCACCGGCTGGGTACCCGCCTCGTCTGTCCCGAATATTCCAAATCGGTAGAAGAAGTCAAGACATATCCTCTCCTTGATGAAGAACGCGTCTTTGCTTTATGCTGGAATATCCATTCGAACGGTGAACTTCACGCTTCCTTATGCCCGTCACCACAGACATTTTGTTATTGCTATTCCTTTGTGCCCGGCGAGAAGACACAACTTCACACCCACGCATACATTGAACTCGCATACATTGTGGAAGGGGAATTCCGCCAGAAGATCCTTGGAAAAGACATCACATTCCGAAAAGGAGAATTGTGTCTGATCGATAAGAACTGCCTGCACCAGGACTACCTGACAGATTCTTCTGCAGTGATTGTATTTCTCGGGATTTCTAATGATATGTTCGCTGAGATCATGACCAAAAACATTACGACACAGAAAATAAATTCTTTTTTACAGTCCACCCTTTTGAAACAAAAAGAAGTGCAACAGTATCTCCACTTCAGACCAGGTTCTGACACCTGCAATGAACTGGAGGACTGTCTGACTTCTCTTCTCATAGAATTAAAAAATAAAAAGACCGGGTTTCATTATATATGCAAAGGACTTCTCCTTCGTATCTTCCGGATCATAAGCACGACGTATGATTTCTCTCTCTCAAAAGAACAACAAAAGACGATGAACTGGCTTATGTTCGAGGAGATCTCCGACTATATAGAAACCCATTATACCTCCGTCTCCATACAGGACCTCGTAGATACCTTTCACTTTCAGGAAGATTACTTTAACCGTTTAATCAAAAGCAGAACAGGGCTGACCTATTCTGCATACGTGCAGAAGTTCCGCCTAAGCCACGCAGAACATCTTCTCCTTAACACTGCGAAGAGTATTGAAGAAATTGCAGTGGCTGTAGGCTATCATAACAAAGGCTATTTTTACAAGATCTTTCAGGCACAGTATGGCGTAACACCATCGCAGTATCGAAAGATGAAGCATTAACGGCGCAAAAGAGGTCAAAACTACGATATCCCTTTCATGGTTAACTGGATCCGCTTCTTCTTCAGATCCACGCTCATCACTTTGACATCGACGATATCACCAACACTGACTACTTCCAATGGGTGCCTGATATACTTTTTATCTGTGATCTGCGAGATATGCACCAGTCCGTCCTGATGTACGCCGATATCTACGAATGCGCCAAAATCAATGACATTACGGACGGTTCCTTTCAGGACCATACCCTCGGTCAGATCCTTCATCTCCAGCACATCTGTCCGAAGGATCGGTTTCGGCATCTCGTCACGCGGGTCACGGGCAGGTTTCTCCAGTTCTTTCACGATATCTCTTAACGTGATCTCACCAATCCCCAGTTCTTCTGCCAGTTTTTTATAATCCCTGATCGTAAGGGACAATCCGGTAAGTTTTCCGCCACGGATATCTTCCGGCGCAAAGCCTTGTTTCTTCAATAATCTTTCCGCCGCCTCATAAGACTCCGGGTGCACGCTCGTTCCATCAAGCGGATTATCCCCGCCCTGGATCCGCATGAATCCTGCACATTGTTCGTATGCTTTGGGTCCTAGTTTGGCAACTTTGAGAAGCTGCTTTCTGTTCGAGAACGTGCCGTTCTCTTCGCGGTACGCCACGATATTTTTTGCAATCGTCCCTGAAATGCCGGATATATAAGCAAGCAGCGGCGCTGACGCGGTATTCAAGTCTACGCCCACTTTATTTACACAATCTTCTACCACACCTGAGAGGGCTTCACTTAATTTCTTCTGATTCATGTCGTGCTGATACTGCCCGACGCCGATCGCTTTTGGCTCTATCTTTACTAATTCTGCCAGCGGATCCTGAAGCCTCCTGGCGATAGACGCCGCACTTCTCTGCCCTACGTCAAACTTCGGAAATTCCTCGCTCGCCAGTTTACTTGCGGAATAAACAGACGCCCCCGCTTCATTGACAATAATATACTGCACTTTCTCCGGGATCTCCTTCAGCAGTTCCACGATAAACATCTCAGACTCACGGGAAGCCGTTCCATTTCCCACAGAGATTAGTGTAATATTATATTTTTTGATGATCTTTTTCAGCAGATCTTTGGACGCCTGGATCTTCTGTGGCGTCGTCGGCGCGACCGGATGAATGACCGTTGTTCCGATCACCTTTCCGGTCGGATCTACCACAGCCAGTTTACAGCCGGTACGAAATGCCGGATCCCATCCAAGCACTGTCTGCCCTACGATCGGCGGCTGCATCAGAAGCTGCTCCAGATTCTTGCCAAACACTTCTATCGCGCCATCTTCTGCTTTTTCCGTCAGACTATTCCGAATCTCACGCTCAATGGCAGGTGCGATCAGTCTCTTGTAACTGTCTTCTACGACTTCCTGCAGCACAGGCGTCGTATAAGGATTGTCCGTATGGATCGTCTGTTTTTTCAGATAGCGCAGGATATCCTCTTCCGGCGCTTCTACCTTCACCGTCAGAAATTTCTCTTTCTCCCCACGGTTCAGGGCAAGGATCCTGTGACCTGCCAGACGGTTTACAGGTTCCTCAAACTCATAATAATTCTCATAGACAGATTCCGCCTCTTCGTCCCTGGCAGCTGACACTATGCGCCCCTTTTCCATCGTCCTCTTTCGGATCCAGATACGATAATCTGCTTCGTCAGAAATGCTCTCGGCGATGATATCTTTCGCCCCGCCAATGGCATCTTTTGCCGTGTGGACTTCTTTCTCATCATCTACATATTCTTCTGCGATCTCTTCCAGAGGCCTGTCCGTCTTCTGCAGCGTAATGATCGCCGCCAATGGCTCCAGCCCCCGCTCTTTGGCGATCGTAGCGCGGGTTCTTCTCTTCGGACGGTACGGGCGATACAGATCCTCTACCACTACCAGTGTCTCCGCCGCCAGAATCTGCATTTTCAACTCTTCGGTAAGCTTTCCCTGCTCTTCGATACTTCCAAGCACCTGCTCTTTCTTCTCCTCCAGGTTCCGAAGATACATCAGCCTCTCGTGAAGTTTACGAAGCTGCTCATCATCTAACGTTCCGGTCGCTTCCTTACGGTATCTTGCGATAAACGGAATCGTATTCCCTTCATCAATCAACTTCACTGCAGCATCGATCTGCCAGCGTTGCACCCCAAGTTCTTCTGTGATCTTCTGATTAATGTCCATATCGTCTCCTCTCCTGTCGCAGGGCTCTTTATAGAGCCCACTCTGTTTTCTTGTAAAATTTTATGTTTTATGCTATAATAAAGATAACACTCGAAGGAGATTATGACAAGATGAAAGAATTATCAAAACAACAGCTAAAATCACAGGAGACAAAGACCCGGATATTCCGTGCAGCCAAGAATATTCTTCAGAAAAA
>CAYOSJ010000020.1:20158-26974 GCA_964406595.1 uncultured Dorea sp. | reverse complement strand
ATAACACAGCAAATGGTGCTAACTCCAGTGCATTGGTTTATAGTATTTCGGAAACAGCAAAACTTAATAACCTTCGTCCGTATTATTACTTCAGATATATACTCACAGAGTTGCCAAAGCACTGTGACGAAAAAGGAAATATAGAACCTGCCAAACTGGATGATCTGATGCCATGGTCAGAAAGTCTTCCAGAAGAATGCAGGAAACCACGCCGCTCATAAACCAAGCGGCGTTCATTTTAGCGTCAGGCGCATGGTTTGACGTTTACGGATAAAACATAGACAAATATATAAGAAAAGTGTATAATATTAATCTGGATGAAGAGGACTATTACTTAGATAGGAGACAACAATGACTTTTAACTCACTTACATTTTTAATGGTGTTATTACCAATTTCTATTATAGGGTATGTAATAATAGAATTGTGTTCTAAAAAAAGTAAAGTATTTAGTAGGTTGAAAAATATTTTTTTGGTATTAGTTTCAGTCGTATTTTTTTCTTGGTCTAATATGAGTCATATTAAAGTGTTGTTTATTTTAGTGGTGATTAATTATGCAATAGGGCTGATGAAAAATGTGAATAAAAACCTACTGTTGGGCGGAGTAGGGATAAATATATTTATTTTAATATATTTTAAATATACCAGTTTGATTTTTGATACATTTAATAGAATAACAAAAGGAAATAGTAATTCATTGGAAATATTGGCACCATTGGGAATTTCATTCATTGTCTTCCACTGTATTTCTTATATGATGGATTTATATAATAAACAAGTGGAACCGTGCTATAATATTATAGATTTTGCATTGTATATTACATTTTTCCCTAAACTAGTACAAGGACCAATTGTAAAATATAAAGATATGGAAAAACAAATTAGAAATAGGATTCTTACAATGGATGGATTTGTTTTAGGAGTGGAACGATTTATTGTGGGAATGATGAAGAAAGTATTGATTGCAGATGTTTTAAGCAAGACAGTTAATGATATATATGATTTATTGCCAATAGGTATGGATGTAGGAACTGCATGGCTTGGTACATTTTTATTTACATTGCAGATTTATTTTGATTTTTCAGGATATTCTGATATGGCAATAGGGTTATCAAAAATGTTTGGGTTTGATTTTAAGGAAAATTTTGATTTTCCGTATCGGAGTAAATCAATTACGGAATTTTGGAGAAGATGGCATATTTCTTTAGGGGCATGGTTTAGAGAATATTTGTACTTCCCTTTAGGAGGAAATAGAAAGGGAAATGTATATATAAATTTGTTTGTTGTATTTTTAGTTACAGGAATTTGGCATGGAGCTGCGTGGATATATTTATTGTGGGGAGCGGCACATGGTGCATGTGTGGTTTTTGAAAGGTATGTAAGCAAAAAAAGTGCATATATAAAAATACCTGATGTTATAAAGTGGGTTGCGACCATTTTTATAGTAAATGTAGGTTGGATTTGCTTTAAAGTAAGTAGTGTCCGTGAATTTGTGCAATATATTAAAAATATGTTGGGAATAGTTCGATATTCAGAGTTAACATTTACTTATCGCTATTTTTTGACGAATCGAACTGTTTTTCTTGTGATAATGTGTTGTCTTGGGATAGCCGTTTTAGGAAATGTTGTATTTTTAATGGTTATAGGAATATTGTGTTTTGTAACTATTGTTTCAAGTACGTATAGTCCATTTTTATATTTTCAATATTAAGGAGGGACAGATGAAGAAAATTAAGATCATATTTATTATAGGTTTAATTTTTTTGTTTTTTATTCCTATTATAAATTTTAATACAGAGAGTCCAAGTGTTTCCGAAATTGATAATAGGAATTTGACGGAATTTGATTTTAAGAGTGAAAATGTGACAGATATGATAGATTCTTACATCAAAGATAGAATAGGATTTCGAACGGAGTCGATTAATTTATATACTGAATTAAATGATAAAATGTTTGGAGAGATGGTTCATCCTACATATATATATGGAGAAAAAGGTTATGTGTTTCTTAAGATAAATCAGGAAGATGTGGATACAGAATTTGTTGATGGTTTTTGTGAATACTTAAAAAAAATACAGGATTATTGTGAAGAGAGGAATGTCCCGTTTATTTATTGCCTGAATCCAAGTAAGGTCAGTGTTTATAGTGAATATTTGCCGAAAGGATATAATTATCAGAATAAATTTATTAAATATATGGAAAAGGTGTTGCAAGAAAAAGAAATTAATTATATAAGTAATTATGAACTTTTAGAAGAGAAAAGCAAAAACGAACAGGTATATAATCAGAAATATGATGCAGGTCATTGGAATGATTTGGGGGCATTTTATGGGATGAATCATATTTTGGAGAAAGTTAGTGAATATTTTCCTGACGTAAGACAAAATACGATGGAAGATTTTAATGTAAAAACAGTTGTGGAAAAGAGTTTGCCGGTTTCTTATTTTAAAATTGATGAAACTGTGCCAGTATTTGAGAATAAAAACAGTAAAATGGTGACAGATAAAACCAATGAATATATGTTTATGAAAATGCATGAAAAGCATAGGTTCCTCCGGGTGTCTGATAATCAAGAGGGAAATGATTTGCCAAATGTTTTGTTTTTTCATGGGAGTTATCTAAATGGAAGAAGTAGGTTCTATGAGTCGAGGTTTGGTAATGTTTTTGCTGTGCATAATTATGAGAATCTTTTGGATTTTGAATATTATTTTAATATTGCTCAACCAGAATGTGTTATCTTGGAAACAGCAGAATATGCTACAACAAGAGACTATTTTAATTATGATAAAATGATAAATAAAAGATTTAATAATGTGTTAGGAAAAGAAAAGAAAGATGTTGCGAAAAACCTTTCTGAATATGAAGTAGATACAATTACTAAAGGAAACCTTACTGAAATTGTAATAAAAAAAAATAAAGAAACGTTTGATGGTGGATATTTGCTGTATCAAGATAGAGTTTTTGATTTCCAGTTTGATGAGAAAAATGAAACCGTAAGTTGTACAATAGAAAATGAGTATTATAATAAAGATGAAATGAAAGTAGTATTCTATTAGAAAATTAACCATAATGATATGTATAGTGGGGAAAGGAAAAGATTCTATAGTGGGGATGCAAATGAAAATTGTAACATTAGTAATCATGTCAGCGGGGATCGGTAGCAGATATGGCGGGGGAATCAAACAGTTGGCATCAGTAGGACCGAATGGTGAGATTATTATGGATTATTCAATATATGATGCGTTAGAAGCCGGATTCAATAAAGTGGTATTTATCATCCGAAGAGAGATAGAGAAAGACTTTAAAGAGATTATTGGAAAACGAATTGAAAAGTTTGTTGAGGTGTCTTATGTATATCAGGAACTTGATGATATCCCGAAGCGATTTAAAGACAAGTTTGGTAAACGTGTGAAACCGTGGGGAACCGGACAGGCAATCTTGTGTTGCAAAGATATAGTTAATGAACCGTTTCTTGTAATTAATGCAGATGATTATTATGGGAAAGAGGCATATAAAGAGGCTTATGCATATCTGACTGCTGAGAAGAAGCGCACAGAGCAGTTAAATATATGTATGGTGGGGTTCGTACTGAAAAATACGCTGAGTGAAAATGGTTCTGTAACCAGAGGGATCTGTAAAGTAAACGAGAAAGGTATGTTGACAGACATAGAGGAAACTTATGGGATTGAAAAATGTAAAGACTATGCTGTTGCGGTAAAAGAAGGAGATCGGGTAAAGGTAGATTTAGAATCTCCGGTGTCCATGAACATGTGGGGAATGCAACCTGAATTTTTTACGGTTTTGGAGGGCGGATTTGAAAAGTTTTTAGATAAATTAGACAAGGAAGATATGAAGAGTGAATATTTGCTGCCAAAGATTATCGGGGATATGTTACAGAAGAAACAGGTTCAGGTGCGTGTGCTAGAGTCAAAGGATAAGTGGTTTGGAGTGACTTATCAGGAGGATAGAGAACTGGTAGTAAAAAATGTCAGGGAATTGGTGAATATGGGTGTATATCCAGAAAAGTTGTTTTAAAGAAACTGTTGTAAAGTAGTATAAAACTGCGTGCAAGCAGTTTTTTTAATATGTTATATTTTTACAGTTTGTTGCGGATTTTGTGGTAAAATGAGAAATCAGAATGGACAAACTACAATATATATACTATAATATTATGGAATATGAAAACTTTTCAGATTCTTAAGGAGGGTATGAGTATGAAGAAATTAAGAGTGATGTTAATGATTACAATAATAAGCATGTCATTTATGATGTATGGCTGCGAAAAAGAAGAAAAGTCTGTGCAAGAACAAGAGAAAGCACAGGCAGAAGAGGATAAAGAAGAACCTGTACAAGAAGAAAAAGAAGTAGAAGTAGAGAAGGAAGAAGAAATTGTAGAAGAAAAGAATGAGGCAGTTGCTGTAGCGGTTGCAAATATGAAGATATATTATGTGGATTTGGATACAGGAGAAATTGTCAGTAAAGATATAGAAACAGACGATGTGACACCGGAAGTGGTGTGGGAACAACTCAAAAAAGAGGGCGTTATCAAAGAAGAATGTGGGCTAAATAGTTTTAGTTTTAACGATACTGAGAAAACAATGGATATGGATGTTGATGAAGCATTTGGTAATTATATACGCAGTATGGGGACGACAGGAGAAGATATTCTTATTACTTGCATAACGCGTTCTTATTTGGAAACTTATGGATATGAAGGAATTAAGATAACAGAGGACAACAAAGTTCTAGAGACAGGGCATGCAGTACTTGATGGGTATATAGGACTAGAATAGTATAAGGGGAGAGAGGATAAGAATGAGCCAGAAACAAAGGAAGTTTTTAACAAGAGCAATAGCACTTTTACTGGTAGTGGTTTTGATTTGTCCGGCAATACAGGTGCAGGCAACAGATGTTAATGATGTTGCGAGTCAGAGTGAGGTCATAGAAGGAGGAAATCCAATAGAATCAGAGGGGACTGATCCTGGGACACCGGAAACGCCGGATGCTGGAGCAGAAGAGACTCCAGATGATTCAGAAGACACCGATATAACAGAAGAGGTAACAGAGGATCCTGCGGACGGTGGCAAAATAGAAGCAGAGGAAGAAGATATTGAAGAGGAAGTCCCTGCGAAAGAAAGCAATGAAACAGAAATAGAACAACGTATGAATTGGGTATATGTGGAAAGTTCTTATCTGGAGACCCCAAATACGCAACATGTAGTTGTATCATGGGGGGACGGAACAGAAGGCATTGAAGAAATGACCTTGACTGTGCAAGGTTCTAATGGTACTCAGGAAGAGTGGATGCTTAGTAATTCTGTAGAAGATTTATATCTGTTTGAAAAGGGGTATACAGATGCAAGTCAGAATGGTACATACGAAGCAATGGCATTGACAGTGAAGACGAAAGAGTCTGAAAAAACATTTACTATGGACGAAATGGAAGCAGAAGTCTTATTTGGTGTAAATGAAGAGTATGCGGGTATCGAAGAATTGAAACCAATTACCGAAGAGGGCTCTGAGGGGGAAAGCACCGTTAGTGCGTCGGTAGCCACGATCAGTGAGGAAGGTACACTGGAAGCGCAAGAGAGTATAGCGGCAGCGTTGGAGCAGGCTGGGGCAGAAGTACAGGCTGAGACAATGCCGGCAAAGAGCAGGATGGCAAAGAGCAGAGCGGCGATGCCAGCAAGCAATGCAAAGGCAGGAAATATTGTAGTTGCATTAGATCCGGGGCATGATGCGAGTGATGTTGGTGCTTCGGGGAATGGATTAAGAGAAGAGGTGCTGACTCTTAAAATCGCTAATTATTGCAAAGCAGAATTGGAAGAATATGCAGGCGTTTCGGTATATATGACCAGGACGGGCGCCGCATGCCCCTATGGGAAAAAGGGAATCAGTTGTATGCCGGATCGTGTCAAAGCGGCATATAATGCGGGGGCAAAAATATTTGTAAGTTTTCATTTGAATGCGACTGGCTATGGAACGGCGCATGGCGCAGAAGTGATTGTGCCGAACAATAATTGGAAACCAGCGGTTGGTTCAGGAGGAAGAGAACTAGGAAATAAAATTCTTGATGAACTTGTTAAATTGGGACTCACAAGAAGAAGTGTTTATAGCAAGGATACGACCTTGTCAAGTGAAAAATACCCAGATGGTTCTAAATCTGACTATTTTAGTGTCCAGGTAAATTGTAAAAATTATGGGATTCCAGGAATTATTGTAGAACATGCGTTTATTGACAATGCCAGCGATGCTAACAAGTATCTGAAAACGGAGGCGGGGCTTAAGAGACTAGGTGTTGCCGATGCGACAGGTATTGCGAATTATTTGGGACTGAGTAAAGGCAAGTGGGTTCAAGACGAGAAAGGTTGGAAATTCCAAGTAGGCACACAGTATGTTACTAGTCAGTGGATGGTGATTGAAGGGAAGAAATATTACTTTAATTCAAGCGGTTATAGAATAACTGGTTTTTGTTATGTAGGAGCGGGTCGATATTATTTTAATGAAGATGGAAGCGCGCTTGTGAGTTCGTGGAAAGATATTGCCGGTAAGAGATATTATTTTAATTCGTCAGGAAAGGCGGTAGTGGGCTTATGTTACGTAGGGGCAGACCGATATTATTTTGAAGCGGATGGAAGTTTGGCTGCGAAAACGTGGAAAGTCATTAGCGGTAAGAGATATTATTTTGATGAAGATGGAAAGGCGCTTGTGGGCTTACAAAAAATAGATGGCAAAACCTATTACTTTAACTCAGGAGGAGACGCGGCTACAAGAACGTGGAAAGCGGTTGAAGGGGAAAAATACTACTTTAATTCAT
>CAYOSJ010000020.1:0-20058 GCA_964406595.1 uncultured Dorea sp. | reverse complement strand
ATGGAAAGATGCTTTTGGGCTTACAAAAAATAGATGGCAAAACCTATTACTTTAACTCGGGAGGAGATGCGGCTACAAGAACGTGGAAAGCGGTTGAAGGAAAATGTTATTACTTTAATTCATCAGGGGCAGCAGTAACAGGCTGGTGTTACATAGGGGCAGACCAGTATCATTTTGATGAAGACGGTGTTTTAGTACCAAGTTCAGCGAAATATCTTCTTATAGAAGGAGAAAGTAGTGTAACTGTTAATCAAATGGTTAAATATTTTCAGAATTCAAAAAAAACGTACCCGGCAAAAGAATTAGGAAAAGGTGGAGCATCTACTATTGAAGAGTTTTGTCGTATATTTTATGAAGAAGCAAATGCAGAAAATATAAAGGTGGAGGTGGCGTTTGCTCAAACTATGAAAGAGACTGGCTGGCTTCAGTTTGGAGGTGATGTGAAAATTGAACAGTACAATTTTGCCGGATTAGGTGCTACGGGCAATGGTGTAAGAGGAGAATCATTCCCCGATGTAAGAACTGGCGTGAGAGCACAAATTCAACATTTAAAGGCGTATGGGTCGACAAAACCCTTGATAAATACTTGTGTAGACAAGCGATTTACGTATGTGGAAAGAGGATGCGCTATTTATGTAGAATGGTTGGGAATACCAGATAATCCAAATAAAAAAGGTTGGGCTGCAGCGAAAGGATATGGATATGATATAGTTGAAATGATTTATGCGATGAAGACATTGTAAAAAGTAATATATAAGTATTAAAAGATTCTACTGTGGTAAAATAAAAATCACAGTAGAATCTTTTGTTGTAGCAAGGATAATCCCACATTTGTTTTGGAAAATATTATAGATACTTTTTATTTGATAAAACATAAAGATTGTATTTTGGGAGAAAATTTGTTATTATAGAAAAAGCGTAAAGAATTTGTAACAATTTGAAACAAAGAGGTCATATTTATGGATAAAGTTATTAATTTCAGAAGTTCAAGGACAAGAATGTTTTTGTTATGTATTGTAGATATATGTACAATTTTATTGGATTCATATTTATCATTATGGATTCGTTATGAAGGTCATCATACATGGATATTGCAGGAGTATCTGATTAGTATTAAGAGATATGCAATTATTAATGTTATAACAACTCTTATTATTTTCTTGTTGTTGAATTTGTACCGAAGTGTGTGGACGTATGCCGGTTTTCATGAGGTTATGTTGATTGTAGGAGCAAGTATTTTATCAACAGTATTTCAGGCAATGGGATTTTTGATGTTTAATTTGGTTGTTCCGAGAAGTTATTATATCATATACTTCTTTTTGATGGTTATGACAACGGCAGTTACCCGATTTTCGTACAGATTTCTTAGAATATTACAGAGAAATATGAATAAGCCGGGAAGACGGGCAACTAATACAATGGTCATTGGAGCTGGTGAGGCAGGCAGTATGATTATCCATGAACTGAGGACAAGCCGTCACCTTAATCGCAATGTAGTGTGTATCATTGATGATAATCCTTCCAAGAAAGGGAAGTATCTACAGGGAATTAAGATATATGGAGGCAGAGAAGACATTATAGTTTGTGCACAGAAGTACAGTATTGAAGAGATTATTCTTGCTATCCCGTCCGCATCGTCGAAAGAAACACGAGAGATTTTAAAAGTCTGTAATGAGACAAATTGTAAACTTAAGATTCTTCCGGGAATGTATCAGCTGATCACAGAGGAGGTAAGTGTTTCCAAGTTAAAAGAAGTCTCTATTGAGGATCTATTGGGAAGAGATAGTATTAACATTGATTTGGACAGTGTGGCCGGATATGTCAAAGGAAAGATAGTTTTAGTAACTGGTGGCGGAGGTTCTATCGGAAGTGAGTTATGTCGTCAGATTGCAAACTATAATCCCAAATGTCTGATTATATTTGATATATATGAAAATAATGCTTATGATATTCAACAGGAACTAAAGAAAAAATATCCACAACTTCATTTGGAAGTGCTGATAGGTTCTGTGCGTAATACGAAGAGAATAGAATGGGTGATGTCCCACTATCGCCCGGATGTAGTATATCATGCGGCAGCGCATAAGCATGTTCCTCTTATGGAGGATAGCCCGAATGAAGCAATTAAAAATAATGTATTTGGAACTTATAAAACGGCTCGAGCAGCTGACAAATTTGGGGTAAAACGTTTTGTATTGATTTCTACGGATAAAGCGGTAAATCCGACGAATATCATGGGTGCATCAAAGCGCCTTTGCGAAATGGTTATTCAGACATTTGCTAAATATTCAGCAACAGAATTTGTGGCGGTCCGATTTGGAAATGTATTGGGAAGTAATGGAAGTGTTATCCCGCTTTTTAAGAAACAGATGGAAACGGGAGGACCGGTTACAGTTACACATCCTGATATTATTCGATATTTTATGACGATTCCGGAAGCAGTTGCTCTTGTTATGCAGGCGGGAGCTTATGCAAAGGGTGGAGAAATATTCGTCTTAGATATGGGGGAACCGGTGAAAATTGCCGACCTTGCAAAGAATCTTATTCGGCTATCGGGGTATACTTTAGGTGTCGATATGGAGATTGAATATACAGGGTTAAGACCGGGCGAAAAGTTATATGAAGAGATCCTCATTGCAGATGAAGGTTTACAAAAAACAGCAAATGATTTAATATATATTGGTGAACCTTTAGAGTTTGATGATATTGTCTTTCTCAAAGAATTGAAACGATTAGAAGAAGCTGCGATTGAGGAAAGTGAGAAAGTAAAAGAAATTGTTGCAGGAATTGTAACAACGTATCATATCAGACCAGAAGATAAAGCAAGAGATGAAGCGAATTATAAGGCGCTTAATAGTCTGGGTGAAGCCAGTCATGAAGGCGCGGTAGTGGAGGAAAGAGAATGAAAAATATGCATATAGCATTTTCACCGCCTGATATTACGGAGGAGGAAATTGCAGAAGTAGTAGATACTTTGAAAAGTGGATGGATAACTACAGGACCAAAGACAAAAGAATTTGAGAGAGAGATTGCAGAATATTGCCATACAAGTAAAGCGGTATGTTTAAATTCGGCAACCGCGTGTGCAGAAATGACGCTTCATGCTCTTGGTATTGGTGAGGGTGACGAAATTATCACAACAGCCTATACTTATAGTGCTTCTGCCAGTGTGGTATGTCATGTGGGAGCAAAATTGATTTTAGTAGATACCCAAAAAGACTCCTATGAAATGGATTATGAACAGTTAGAACGGGCGATTACAGAAAGAACAAAAGCAGTTATTCCGGTTGATATTGCAGGAGTTATTTGTAATTATGATAAGATTTTCGAGATTGTAAATAAGAAGAAAGAATTGTTCCATCCTAATAACGATATTCAGAAGAGTATAGGTAGAGTTGCGGTAGTTGCAGATGCAGCACACGCCGTGGGAGCGATGCGTGAGGGAAAGCGGTGTGGAGAGATTGCAGATTTTACAACATTTTCTTTTCATGCAGTTAAAAACCTTACAACTGCGGAAGGCGGGGCAGTAGTTTGGAAAGATATTGAAGGAATTGACAATGAAGAATTATATAAGAAATTTATGTTGTTGTCTTTACATGGACAGACAAAAGATGCCCTTTCCAAAACACGGTGTGGTGCATGGGAATATGATATTGTGGCACCGTATTATAAGTGTAATATGACAGATATTATGGCATCGCTAGGGCTGGTACAGTTGAGAAGGTATCCCGATATTCTTAGAAGAAGACGGGAGATTATAGAAAAATATAATAAAGGACTTAAAAGTTTGCCAGTGAGTGTTCTTGTGCATTATGGCGAAGACTTTTCTTCCAGCGGGCATTTATATCTGGTAAGAATAAATGGGAAAACGAGAGAAGAGTGTAATGAGATTATTAATAAGATGGGAGAGCATGGGGTGGCTACGAACGTTCATTATAAACCATTACCGTTACTGACTGCGTATAAAAATCTGGGATTTGATATTGAAGATTATCCGAATGCTTATGAATTGTATGAGAATGCCATTACGTTGCCTCTTCATACAAAACTTACAGATGAAGAGATAGAGTATGTAATTGATATATTTAAAAAGTGTATAGAGTAGGAACGTACTATGAAAAGTTGGGATGAACTTCCAAAAGATATGCGTGTGTCGGAAGTGAAAGAATATTATGATATTTTAGAAAAGCATAAGAGTGGTTTGCTGGCAAAAAGAATATTTGATATAATAGCAGCCGGAGTGTTATTAGTTGTTTTATTTCCTGTTTTTATAGTTTTAAGTATTATCATTAAATTAGATTCTTCAGGACCGGTAGTGTTTAAACAGATTCGTGTTACTACGTATGGTCAGCCATTTGAGATATATAAGTTCCGTACAATGGTAAATAATGCGGACAAATTGGGAACCCAGGTGACTGCGAAAGGGGATCTCCGAGTGACCAGGAGTGGGAAATTTCTTCGTAAATGTCGTTTAGATGAATTGCCACAGTTGGTTAATATTTTAAAAGGGGAAATGACTTTTGTAGGAACGCGTCCGGAGGTTGAAAAGTATGTTGTTTATTACACGAATGAGATGAAAGCGACATTATTGCTTCCGGCAGGAGTAACATCAAGAACCAGTATTGAGTATAAGGATGAAGAAAAACTTTTAGAAAATGCAGAAGATACAGATCAGGTATACATTGAACAAGTGTTGCCAGAGAAGATGAAATATAACTTGGAAGCATTAAAGCAGTTTAGTTTTTGGAGCGATATTAAAACCATGTTCGCAACTGTGTTGGCAGTGATAAAATAGAAAGGGTAACTTGTATGAATATATGGATTGTCAATCATTATGCAATTCCACCAGCCATGGGAGGTCTGGTAAGACATTATTATTTCTCGAAATACCTTCAGAAAAAAGGTCATACAGTTAAGATATTTACATCTAGTAAAATTCATAATACAGATATTAATATGGTAAAAGATAAATCCTTGTATAAAGAAGTATTAGAGGATGGGATAGAATATACTTATGTAAGAAGTAAAGATTACAAAGGGAATGGGCTCGATCGCATTTTTAACATGATTGATTTTCCCTTTAAGGTGAGGAAAACAATGAAAAATTTTTATGACAAAGAAAAGCCGAGTGTGATTTATACGTCATCTCCGGATTTGTTTGTTGTTTTTTTTGCATTGTTATTTGGGAAAAGAAATAAGATTCCAGTTGTAGTTGAAATACGGGATCTTTGGCCGGAGTCGATTGTAGAATATAAACGAATGTCCAAATTTAATCCAATTATTCAAAGTATGTATCAATTGGAAAAATGGGTATATAAAATGGCGGATCGTCTTATTTTTACAATGCCGGGAGGAGAAAACTATATTCTTGATAGAGGCTGGGAAAGAAAAATTGATTTGAATAAAGTGTACCATATTAGTAATGGCGTGGACTTAGAAGAATTTATATACAATAAAAACAATTATGTAATACAAGACTCTGACTTAGAAGGAAAATTTTTAAAAGTAATCTATGTGGGGTCCATTCGTTTTGCTAATCATTTATCAGATTTAATCGGTGCAGCAGAGGTTTTGAAAAATCAAGGTAGAGATGATATTATTTTTCTTATATATGGGGATGGAACGGAAAAAAAACAGTTACAGGAACTATGTAAAGAAAAAGGGCTAAATGTAAAATTTAAAGGGAAGATTGAAAAAAAATATATACCTTATGTGTTGAGTAAATCCGATCTGAATGTTATTAATGTGAAAAATACAGATTTGTCAAAATATGGATGTAGTTGGAATAAGTTGTTTGAATATATAGCAAGTGGATGTCCGATTTTATGTAATTTCCCCCAGAAATATGACTTGATTCGTGAAAATGGATTAGGTGTGAGTGAGATTTTAAACACACCAGAAATTTATGCAAAACAAATTGTAAAGTTGATAAATATGCCTGAAGAGGAAAAACATAGAATGGGTGAAAATATGAAAAAGTTAGTGAGGGAATATGATTATAAAGAACTGACAGAATCATTAAATAATATTTTTGAAGATGTGGTTGGTTAAATAATAATAGATATGACACGTAGTCAGACGGAAGAAATAGTAAATATATTTTTATAGAAAGGTAACAAGTAAAATTGAAAATTATTATTTCACATGATGTGGACCATTTATATAATAAAGATCATTTGTGCCGGGATTTGATTTTTCCTAAATTAATCGTCAGAAGTTTTTTGCATTTTTTGAAAGGAAAGATTCAGTTCAGTACTTTTTTGTGGCGTTGTAAGTCGGTGTTTGAGACAAGGTTGAACCGTATAGATGAAGTTATGAGAAAGGATCTGGAGGCAGGTGTTCCTTCTGTTTTCTTTTTTGGGATGAATCAGGGGCTTGGGATGTCTTACAGACCGAAGGAAGCAGTAAATATGATTAGGAAAGTTAAAGGAAGTGGATTTTGTACAGGTGTTCATGGGATTGAATTTCAAAATTATCAGAGAATTCTAAAAGAACATGAACTTTTTCGAGAGATCAGTGGCTGTACGATGTTCGGTATACGTACCCATTATGTGAGATTTGAACAGGATACCTTTCGCAAATTTGAAAAAGCGGGATATATGTATGATACTTCTGAGTTTAATAAAGAGAAATTAGAAATAAAGGCTCCATATAAAGTGGGAACTATGTGGGAGTTTCCGTTGCATATCATGGACGGATATATTATACCGTTTGGCGATCTGGAAACGGGAAAGAAAAATACAATTTATGCTATTGAGAAAGCAGAGAAAATGGGAATGCCCTACTGTACGATTTTGTATCACGACTATCAATATAATGAAAGGACATATCCAGACGAAAAAACTTGGTATGATTGGTTATTAGGGTATTTGCAGGAAAAGCAGTATGAGTTTGTATCTTATGAAGAGGCAATAAAAGAACTGGAGGAAAAAGATGGAAAATAGAGTATCGTTATATGCGAATAATCTATTTGAGCAACCTTGGTGGTTGGACATAGTTGCACAGGGAAAATGGCAGGAAGTTGTTGTTAAAGAAGAAGAAGAGGTAATAGGAAGATTTCCTTTTTATTTTCATGATGGGAAAATTGAATTGCCAACGTTGACCCAGACTTGTGGTATATGGATTCGGGATCAGGAGCAGTCTGTAAATGATGCATTAAGCAGAGAGAAAAAGATTATTGATGGTTTGTTGGATCAACTTCCTAAACATAAAGAGTTTAAAGTTTCATTTGATACTTCGCGCAGTTATTTTCTCCCGTTTCTTTGGAAGGGTTTCCAGGTATCACCGAGAGTGAGTTACAGGCTGAATGATTTGACAGATATTGATCAAATCTATTCCGGTTTCAGTAAAACGGTAAAAAAGAATATAAAAAGTGCGCAGAAAAAAGTGAAAATTGTTACAGATTCAGATGTAGAGGTTTTATTGCAGATTATGGATAAAACGTTTGGTGCTCAAGGAAGAAAATATCCGATTTCCAGAGATATTGTGCGGAAGATAGTCAATGAATGTGATAAACGGAGAAATGGTAGAATGTATACTGCCATAGACGGGCAGGGAAATGTTCATGCCTGTTCATATTTTGTGTTTGACGAGAATGTGTTTTATTACTTGATAGCAGGAAGTGACTCTGAATATCGTTCCAGTGGAGCACAGACACTTATTTTGTGGGAAGCGATACAGTATGCTGCAGAAGTGTCAAAGGTTTTTGATTTTGAAGGTTCTATGGTTGAGGGGATTGAGACATTTTTCCGTCGGTTTGGTGGTGAGCCGACAGTTTATTATGAAATTAGAAAACAAGGGGTATTTGGTGAAATTTTTGAAGTATTGAAGCCAAAGATAAAGAAAGTATTAGGATATAAATCATGAGGAAGTGTTAAAATGAAAGTTTGCCATATAACAAGTGCGCATGAGAGTACGGATGACAGGATTTTTTTAAAAGAATGTGTATCACTGGCACAGGCGGGATTTGATGTCTATCAGGTGGCGTATGGGGAAAGTTTTGAAAAAAATGGAGTGAAAGTTATCGGTTTGGGTGAAAAAACTAGTAATCGCATAAAGAGAATTCTAGTAAGTTCTAAAAGAGTGTATCAGGAGGCTCAAAAGATTGATGCAGACATATATCATTTTCATGATCCAGAACTTTTGCCTTATGGAAGAAAATTGAAAAAACAGAATAAAATTGTTATTTATGATAGTCACGAGGATGTGCCAAGGCAAATTCTTGCGAAAGAATGGATACCATTGTTAGTGAGGAGAAGTGTTTCTAAATGTTATGAAATTTATGAAAAGCATGTGGCAAAAAAGTTTGATTGTGTTGTAGCGGCTACTCCTTATATTAGTGAAATATTTAAAAAGGCTGGGATAAAGACATGTGTTGCTAGAAATTTTCCTGTTTTAACAGATCTTCATGGTAATAATGAAGATTATTACGAGAGAGATAATATTATTTGCTATGCAGGAGGATTGACTGAACAGAGAGGGATTACAGAACTTGTAAAGGTAATGGAATTCGTTGATGCAAAGTTGAAACTTGCTGGAGATATAGAAAAAGACTATTTGGAAAGATTAGAAAAAATGCCAGGATTCGCTAACGTTGAGATGAAGGGATTTTTGAATAGAATTGAGATTGAAAATTTATATAATGAAAGTAGGATTGGTATGGCTGTTTTGCAGAGAACGCCCAATCATCTCAATGCTCTTGCAATTAAATTGTTTGAATATATGGCGGCAGGGATTCCTGTTATATGTTCAGATTTTCCTCTTTGGCAGGAGATTGTAGAACAGAATGGTTGTGGATTTTGCGTAGATCCTATGGACAGTAGAGCAATTTGTAACAGGATTAAGTATCTCCTCGATAACCCCAAAGATGCGAAGAGAATGGGGGACATGGGAAAGCGAGTTGTAAATGAAAAGTATAACTGGGACAAAGAAAAAGAAAATTTATTAGGACTATATAAAAATTATATATAGAATAAAAAAGAAATTATTGTTAAAAGTATATGAATTTTTAGAAGGGCAAAAGAAATGAACATAAATAATAAAAAATGGAATATGACGGTAATCCTATTTTTTCTTTTTATGACATATAAATTAAGTTTAGAGTTTGGTTACTGGTATGTTCTTAGGGAATATTTTTTGACGGTAGGGGAATACAGTTTTGATTTTAATTTTGTGAAATATGTTCTTGGTTTTATTACGGTAGTTTTAGTTTTCTTTTTTATAGATCATACGGACGGAAAAGTTTCTACATTTTTTCTTGATTTACACTATGTCCTCGCGATTATACCACTAACAGTAATTTATGCTTTTGGAAACAAAGAAACACTTTATTATATAGGAATTTGTATTTGTTATATGTTAGCAATTATGGTAGTGCGTCTGAGCAAGGATATAGAATTTTCGGGATCTAAACTTCTTTCAACTTTAATGATATTTGCTTTTTATATAATTACAATGATTGTATATATAGATATGATTATAGAAAATGGCACTCCTTCTTTAGGGGTATTAAATATATTTAGAGTTTATGAATATAGAGAAAATTTTCAAATAAACCAATACGTGGGTTATCTTTATCGCTGGCAAGTTACAGTTATTAATCCTGTTATGATTGTTGGTGGATTACAAAGTAAAAAGTGGTTCAATGTTTTTGTTTTCACGGGACTGCAATTTGTAGCATACTTATACTCAACACAGAAAACAATATTATTCATTATACCATTAGTTTATATCATATATTTTTTAGGGAAAAAGAAAAATTTTTATTTTTTGGTTTATGGAGGGTTTTCTCTCGGACTTGTTTTGACTTCTTTGTTGGCAGGGATTAATTATAATTTTTATAAAGTATTTAGTTTATTTGGCAGAAGAGTGCTTTTGTTACCAGCTAATTTAAAATTTTTATATTATGATTATTATACAAATCACGATGTAATAGGACTGGCAGGTACTTTATGGGGGAAATTATTAGATATTGAATTTCCATACAATATGGGAATTGGAAATCTTATTGCCTCATATTATTTTGGGAGACCTGAGACAAGTTCAAATACAGGTTTTTTGGCAGAAGGGTTCTATCGGTTTGGGTACTTAGGCATTATTGTCGCATTGATTCTATTTGCATTTTTATTAAAATGTATAGATCTTTGCGAGAAAAGGAATGGATTTTCATTTGCTGTAGGAGTTAGTTTGTTTTCAATATTTATGCTTAATGATACGTCGCTTATTGATTATATGATTTTTGGAAATATTACTGTTTTATTATTTGTATTATTGTTCTATGAGGTTCCGCGTGACAGATGCAGTTGCAATCGTGATAATTAAAGAGTATAATACAAAAGATTTGTGAACGTGATTGGAAAATGACCAATGTCGTAAACAGTAGATTATGGAGAGGAGACGAAAAGAGTGTTAGATATTCCGTTTAGGAAATTGAAAGGCGAGGATATTAAATCAGGACTAAAAGTACTTAAAGATAAAGGCGCTTTTCATATCTTCTTTGGAAATTTTATAATGAAGTTTATTGGACTATTTGGTTCCATATTTATAGTGCGGCTATTAGAAAAGAGTGAGTATGGTACTTTGGGATATGTGGAAAATCTTTACAGTTATGGGTATATTTTTGCGGGGTTAGGTTTAGGAATCGCATTGCTCCGATACGGAGTTGTTGTCGAGGGGGAATCCCAAAAAAAAGGTCTGTATTTTTGGACGTTAAAATTACAAACGCTCTTAAATTTCTGTTTGGTTATAGGAATTATTTTGTTTGCATGGTTATATCCACATCCTTCTGAATATTCGGAAGCAGGGAAGTTGTTGACAATATTGATTTTGGGTTTACCATTTCAAGATATACAAAATACAAATTTAAGTTTTGAGCGTTCTCAACTATCAAATAAACGGTATATGTATTTTTCGCTTTTTGCTGCAACACTTTCTGTTGGTATGAGAGTCGTGGGTTCTTCAATATATGGGATAAAAGGAACCGTGAGTTTTAGAGTTTTTGCAGAAATTTTTGCAGGCATTTTGATTATGGGGAGTGTGTATAAAAAATATTTTGCAGGGGTAGAAACAGAGAAAATTGATAAAATACTAAAAAAAGAAATCCTGAAATTTTCTATTAATAATATGATAGCTAACGGTATATGGGTTCTATTTATGATTACAGATACTTTTTTGATAGGAAGGCTTTTGAATGATCCTGAAATATTAGCTGATTATAAAGTGGCCTATGTGATGCCTAGCAATATGAGTATTGTAGCAGCTGCGATTGCAGTGTTTGTAACGCCATATTTTATAAAACATGAAAAAGAGCCGCAGTGGGTACGTAGAAATTATATGAAAGTTTTAAGTGGAAATATTGTGTTGATAGCGATGATGGCAGCGGTAATGTTTATTTTTTCTCCACAGATAATATATCTTTTGTATGGAAAGCAATATTTAAATACAGTATCGTTAATGAGACTGTTGCTTATAGCACATTTTTTTAATGCCGGAATAAAGTCAGTAACAGCCTCTCTTTTAGCAGCAATGGGCTATGCAAAAGAGAATATGTGTATATCTTTATTTGCTTTTATTTTACAGATCCTGATGGCAACATTTGTTCTTCCGCGTTTTGGAATTATGGGACTGGCAGTAAATAATATATTTGTATATTTGTTAATGTCGTTGATGTTGGTTATAGTATTTGCAAAAAAAGTTAATATTTTAACATATAAAAATATAGAGGGAGGGAAATGAAATGCTTAATAAGCAAGTTACTGTAAAGAATAGAATCAATACTTATTTATATGAAAAGGCTATGAATTTTATTCCTAAAAAGAATCAATATGAATTGGAGTATAGACGACAGCAGGGGAAGAAAATAAATTTGCAGAATCCACAAAGACTCACAGAAAAGTTACTTTGGCTTGTACGGTATAATGAATTATATAAGAAAGAATTTATCCAACAAATATATGACAAGCATACGGTAAGAGAATATGTAAAAGGAAAAGGATTAGAAGATATCTTAATCAGACAAATTGGTCATTATAAGAGCATTGACGAGGTAGATATAGAGAATCTTCCTGAAAAATTTGCACTAAAGATGACACAAAGTTGTGGAGAGAATGTGATTTGTACAGATAAGAGTAAGTTGGATATTGAAGAGGTAAAAGAAAAATTTCATAGATGGGGAGTTAAAAATAAAACAAACTCAGGTTTGCAAGCATACTATTTTACTTCTAAGGAAAGCATTGTCTGTGAGGAACTTATATTAGATGAAAATGGAAAGATTCCATGTGATTTTAGAGTTTGTTGTTGTAACGGTGAGCCTCGTTTTATTTATTATGACATAGATTCTTTAGACGATAATAATGATAAAAAAGAGACATATTACAGAGAATGTTTTGATTTAGAGTGGAATTATCTTCCGGTGGATTTTGTACATCGCCCAAGAAAGAATAAGCAGATTGCATATACGAAAAAACCGGGCAATCTTGAAGAAATTCTTGAATTGAGTCGTATACTTGCAAAGGATTTTATATTTGTAAGGGTAGATTTTTATCTGACGGGTAATAAAATTTATTTTGGAGAACTTACTCCTTGTCCGGGATTGAGTGGAGGTTTTGAACCTGATGAATGGGATTTTAAGTTTGGTAATATGTTAGAACTTCCAGATGTTAAAATCTTTTAAAGTGAAAAATATCGGATAAATTATGTATTGATATGAAGTGAAAAAAAGAAAAAAATAAGTATATTAAAATAAAGAAAGTTGGCAAAGAGATAAGGAGAAAAAGATGAAAGAACAGTTATTAAAGAAAATTGAAGAAAAATCAATTACAGTAGGTGTAGTAGGATTAGGATATGTAGGACTTCCACTTGCAGTAGAGAAAGCAAAAGCAGGATTTAAGACAATCGGTTTTGATGTGCAAGAAGAAAAGGTAAAACTTGTAAATGAGGGTCATAATTATATCGGTGATGTAGTTGATAAAGATTTGAAAGAACTGGTTGAGAAAGGAATGCTGACAGCAACAACAGACTTTAGTTTTGTAAAAGATGTGGATTTTATTGCGATCTGTGTACCGACACCGTTGGATGCACATCAACAGCCGGATATTAGTTATGTAAAGTCTTCTACAGAAGCCATTTCTAAATATCTTACAAAAGGGACGATGGTGGTACTGGAATCTACCACGTATCCAGGAACAACAGAAGAGTTGATTAAACCACTTTTGGAAAATGGATCCGGTTTGAAATGCGGAGAAGATTTTTATCTTGGGTTTTCACCGGAACGTGTCGATCCAGGAAACTTGATCTATAAGACTAAAAATACTCCGAAAGTTGTAGGAGCCATTGGAAAAGATGCGACAGAAGTTATTGCGACGATGTATAGAGCTGTATTAGAAGGAGATGTTTATGAAGTATCTTCTCCGGCGATCGCAGAGATGGAAAAGATTCTTGAGAACACATACAGAAATATTAACATTGGTTTAGTAAATGAACTTACGATGCTGTGTAATAAACTGGGAATCAGTATGTGGGAAGTTGTAGATGCCGCAAAGACAAAACCTTATGGTTTCCAGCCATTTTATCCGGGACCGGGACTTGGCGGGCACTGTATTCCATTAGACCCATATTATCTGTCATGGAAAGCGAGAGAGTATGGTTTCCATACATCCATGATTGAGAGTTCTATGATGATCAATGATCAGATGCCGGAATATTGCGTGGAACGTGCAAGTAAGATCTTGAACCGTCAGGCAAAGGCGATGAATGGGGCAAAAGTACTTGTACTTGGTGTTGCATACAAACAGGATATTGATGATTACAGAGAAAGTCCGGCACTTCGGGTAATCGAAATATTGCAGCGTGAGAAAGCCAATGTAGAATTTTATGATCCATGGGTGGCAGAATATAAATATAAAGGACAGAAGTACCAGGGAATCAAAGAGTTCACTCCAGAGGTTGTTGCTTCTTATGATCTTGTCATGGTTACTGCAGCACATAGTAATGTGGATTATGATATGGTACAGAAGAATGCAGTCGCAATTTTTGATACAAAGAATGTAATGAAAAATATTGCGAACAGAGAGAATATTGAAGTATTATAGGAGAAGTAAGCATGAAAGTGGTTACGGTGGTAGGGGCACGTCCACAGTTTGTAAAGGCGGCGGCAGTTTCACGTGTCATAAGAGAAAAGTATACAGAGATATTGGTGCACACCGGGCAGCATTATGATAATAATATGTCAGATGTATTTTTTGAAGAATTGCATATTCCGAGACCGGATATAAATCTGGGCGTAGGGTCAGGCTCTCATGCGAAGCAGACGGCGGAAATGTTGGTGGGTATTGAAGAAGTTCTACTGAGAGAGAAACCAGACTATCTGCTTGTGTATGGAGATACCAATTCTACTTTGGCAGGAGCACTCGCAGCATCTAAGATACACGTTCCTATTATACATGTAGAGGCAGGTCTTCGTTCTTTTAATATGCGTATGCCGGAAGAACAGAACAGGATTCTGACAGACAGAATTTCAAAGTTATTGTTGTGTCCTACAGATGTAGCTGTTGAGAATCTGAAGAGGGAAGGATTAACAGAAGGCGTATATAATGTCGGAGACGTTATGTGTGATGCGGTATTGTATTATTCTCGTTTATTAGATGAAAAACCCGCAGAATATTATTTTTCACATTTGCAGGGCTTGTTTGAATCAATAGAGACAGTGCAGGAATGGTATCTTTCCACAATACACAGGGCTGAAAATACAGATAATATTGGAAAAGTAAAAGAGATATTAGATGCATTCCAGCAATTAGATGCACCTGTTATCTTTCCGGTTCATCCAAGAACGAAAGGTCTGGTACAGACATTAAAAGAGGCGTATAGTTATCAAAATATCTTATTTGTTGAACCGATGGGTTATCTGGATATGTTGTATTTTGTAAAAAATGCGAAGAAGGCGATTACGGATTCTGGCGGTCTTCAGAAAGAAACGTATATCCTAGATACACCTTGTGTTACTGTCAGAGATCAGACAGAATGGGTGGAGACATTGGTGGGAAATCATAATATTTTAGCAAAACCAGATGCGAATGATATTGTAAATAAAGTCTTGAATACAGTTATTGATTACAATAGAAAAGAGACATATTACGGAACAGGTAATGCTGCTGAGAAAATATGCGAACTGATCAGATAAGAAAGAGAGGATGTAAAAATGAAATATGCACTTATTGGTTGTGGAAGAATTGCAACAAATCATGTAAAAGCAGTTTTGAATAATCATCTTGAATTTGTGGCTGCATGTGATGTCATACCGGAGCATATCGAAGAATTGCTGGCGAAACATGAACTTCAGAATGATACAAGTATTAAACGTTATACCGATTACAAGAAGATGATCGAAGAGAATGATATTGAGTTGGTGGGAATTGCAACTGAAAGTGGAATTCACGCAGAGATAGCCCTGTATTGTATTGATCATGGAATCAATCTTATCATTGAAAAACCGATGGCCATGAGTATGGAAGATGCAACAGAAATTATCAGGCGTTCGACAGAAAAGGGTGTCAAAGTGTCTGCGTGTCATCAAAACCGGTTTAATGTGGCAGTTCAGGAAATGAGAAAAGCTGTAGAGGCTGGAAGATTTGGTCGTCTTTCCCATGGTTCTATTCATGTGAGATGGAATAGAAATAAAGGTTATTACACTCAGGCGCCATGGAGAGGAACATGGGCACAGGATGGTGGAGCACTGATGAATCAGTGTATCCATGGAATTGATTTACTTCGTTGGATGATGGGGAATGAAATTGATGAAGTGTATGGAGTGACAAGACAGCAGTTTCATGATTACCTGGAAGCAGAAGATATCGGTATGGCAGTGGTGAAATTTAAAAATGGAGCAGTCGCTACTATTGAGGGAACAACTAATGTTTATCCACAAAACCTGGAAGAGACATTATACCTGTTTGGTGAAAATGGTACTGTAAAGTTGGGTGGTAAATCAACGAATAATATTGATGTATGGAATTTCGCTGATGAGACAGAGGAAGATCAGGCAAATAAGGGACTGGAAGAAGAGACAAGCAATGTATATGGAAATGGACATACAAGTCTTTACGCAGATGTTATTGATGCCATTCAGAATAACAGAGCGCCTTATGTAGATGCTTATGCAGGAAGAAATGCATTGGAATTGGTACTGGCAATCTATAAAAGCCAGAAAGAAGGAAAACCGGTTAAATTACCATTGGAAAAATTTGCAAGTACAGATATGACGGGAGAGTTTTAAGATGAGCAAATATTTTGTACATGAAAGCAGTTACATTGATGATAATGTAACCATAGGAGAAGGTACAAAGGTCTGGCATTTTTCCCATATTCAGAGTGGAGCAGTTATCGGGGATAATTGCTCCTTTGGTCAAAATGTGAACATATCTAATCATGTGAAGATTGGAAACGGAGTAAAGGTTCAGAACAATGTATCTATTTATGAAGGCGTGGAGTTGGAAGATTATGTGTTCTGTGGACCGTCTATGGTGTTTACAAATGATCTTACACCAAGAGCAAAGTATCCAAAGGGAAATGTGGGATATAAAAAAACACTCTTAAAAGAAGGGGCAACGGTTGGTGCTAATGCAACAATCGTATGTGGACATACGATTGGAAAATGGGCAATGATCGCAGCAGGAGCCGTAGTAACAAAAGATGTGCCGGATCATGCACTGATGGCAGGTGTGCCGGCGAAGCAGATTGGCTGGGTATGTGAATGTGGCGAAGTGATGTATGAAAGTGGTATATGCCCGGTATGTGGAAGAGAAAATAGTTTTTATTAATGCAGAAGAGGAGAAATAATATGCAGTTTCGAGATTTAAAAGCACAGTATAGTGAATTAAAAGTAGAGATGGATAAAGCGATATCTCAGGTTTTGACAGATTGTAATTTTATCAGTGGAAAGCAAGTGAGCGAATTGGAAGAATCGTTGGCTGAATATGTGGGAGTTAAACATTGTGTTACATGTGGAAATGGAACGGATGCATTATCCATGATGATGATGGCATGGGATATAAAAGAAGGAGATGCTGTATTCGTACCCGATTTCACTTTTTTTGCGTCCGGAGAGGTTGTTTCTTTTGAGGGGGCAACACCAGTATTTTATGATGTAGATGAAAATACATTTAATGCAGATATAGAATCTCTTGAAAAAGCAATAAAAGCAGTCATTGATGAGGGGGAGTTAACTCCTAAAGTGATCGTTGGCGTGGATCTGTTTGGTTTGCCGGCTAATTATCCTGAAATAGAGAAAGTGGCTGATAAGTATAATTTGCTTGTTTTGGAAGATGGCGCACAGGGATTTGGCGGTATGATTGATGGTAGAAGAGCATGTAGTTTTGGTGATGCTGCGACAACTTCTTTCTTCCCGGCAAAACCATTAGGGTGTTATGGAGATGGAGGCGCTATTTTTACAAATGATGATGACGTGGCAGAGTACCTCCGTTCTGTTCGTGTTCATGGAAAAGGTTCTTTTAAATATGATAATGTGCGAATTGGGTGGAATTCAAGATTGGATACAATTCAGGCAGCCATTCTTCAAGTAAAGTTTAAAGCGTTTGCAGACTATGAACTGAGGGAGGTTAATAAAGTAGCAGAACGATATACGGCAGAGTTAAAAGATGTAGTTAAAACTCCTGAAATTAAAGAAGGCTTTTATTCTAGTTGGGCACAATATACAATTCAATTAGAATCAAAAGAACAAAGAGATAATCTGCAGTCTTATTTAAAAGATGCGGGAATTCCAACGATGGTATATTATCCGAAACCGATGCATCAGCAGGTTGCATTTGCAGGGAATAAGGAGTATGTGGAATGCCCTGTGACTGAGAGATTATGTGATACAGTATTGTCACTTCCGATGCATCCTTATTTTCGTGAAAAAGATATTCAAGAAGTTATAAAGATTATTAAAAACTTTAAGAAAAGGTAATAGAAAGGAATAGGTAATGGTTCGTTTTTACTTAAAAGAGCATAAGAAATATAGTTGGATTCAAAGGGATAATATATTTTATCGATATGGCTTTGGGAAAGATAGTGCGCTTTTAGAGTCTATACAGAGTGCATTTGCAGAAGGTGTCCCTAATCTAAATTTTTTGGGAAAACAAATAGAAAAAGTAAACGGGAATTTTTGTTTTATTGTTAGAAAAGATGAATATGTATATTTGGGGGCAGATAGAACACAGAGTTTTCCTCTTTTATATAGTGTTTCTAATGAAGGGGTTGCTATTTCGGATAGCATTTCAAAACTCCAGAGAGAGGGTGTATGTAAATCCCAACCTTTGAAAGAGTCATTAGAAGAAATAGTTTCCATGGGTGTTGTAATGGGGAAAAATACGTTGTTTGAAGATATTTATGTAATAGAGGCAGCTCAAATTGTAAGGATTAATGTAAATTCTGGGGAGATAGAGTTATGTGACTATTTTAAGCATGATCATGGCGACTATTTTGCTGGAGATGAAAAGAAACTTGCAAGAAAGTTGGATGAAACGTTAAACGATGTTTTTTGTAGAGTGAAAGAAAATGCTGGAGAAAGATTGATTGTTGTTCCATTGAGTGGAGGATATGATTCACGTTTAGTTGTTACGTCTCTTAAGCAAGTAGGAGTGGAAAATGTTCTTTGCATTTCTTATGGAACATATAGAAATAAAGAGGTGCAGGTTGCAGAGAAGTTAGCTAAAGAATTAGGGTATGATTGGATGTATGTCCCTCAAACAAAAAAAGAAATTGTCCAATTTGCATCTAGCCTTAATTTTTGGAAGTATATGAAAGATATATCCAATGGTTCTGCTATCCCTTACTTGCAGAATTTTGCTGTTTATAAGTTGAAAAAAGCGGGAGTTATTCCAAGTGATGCTATAGTGATGACTGGAAATTCTGGAGATGTTTTAGAAGGGGATCAAATGCCGGAATGTTTTGAGGAAGACAAGGATTATTCAAGAAAAGAATTGTTAGATGCGATTATGAACAAACATTTTCGATTGGCAGGGAGAAACGGAGCATCTAATAGTAGAATTAGAGAGGACATTACAGTTAAATATTTGGCTAAAAAAATATATAGTTATGAAGAAGTTCATAACATTTTTGAGCAATTTAATTGGAGGGAGAGGCAGAGTCAGTTTTTGTTTAATGATGGTTTGTTCTACTCAGATTTTTGTGGGTTAGAATGGTTTTTTCCACTTTGGGATATAGAATTTGTGGATTTTTGGCTTCATGTGCCAACAAAACTTAGATATAAGAGAAAATTTTATTATAATTATGTCCATAAAGAGGATTTGGAAACGGCCAATAATCCTACGGTCTATCAAAAAATGCTTACCATGGCAAAGCGAAAAGCATACGGTCTTTTGGTAAGGTTTTATACTATAAAACGTATGACTGAGTATGACTTGAAAGGGGATAGAATTTGGCATTTGTTGAATAGGAAGGAATATCTAGAAATGCTCAAATGGACAGGAGGAGTAGGAACGAATTCTAATAGTGCAGTGATTTGGGCTTTGTTGCAAAAATGTTTTGAGACGGATGTAAGAACTATTTCTTTAGAGATAGGACAAGAAGGAGTTTTTAAATTGAAATAAGGAGATAAGAGATGAAAGTCGTTCATATTTCATACACTCATCGTTATGATGATATAAGGATTTATGAAAAAGAGTGTAAGAGTTTAAAAAAAGAGGGCTATGATGTTTTGCATATTGCAAGTGATAAAATAGCAGATATGCCTCAAGAAGTATTTACCGAAATTCCTGTAAAGATCATCAAATTAAAAAATGTAAAACGTTTAAAAGTGGTTTTGGAATATTTGAAACAGGTTAAAAAGGAAGTGGATATATTTCAACCGGATATATGTCATTTACATGACTGGCAGTTGATGCCATTAATTCCATTTTTGAAGAGAAACTATAAAGTTATTTTTGATTCGCATGAAGATTTTCCGGCGTATTTGTCTGCAGATATGTTAAAGAAAATACCACGGGGAATAAAAAGAAAATGTTTTTTTGAAATTGAGAAAATGTTTTTAAAAAAAGCAAC
>CAYOSJ010000019.1:0-27393 GCA_964406595.1 uncultured Dorea sp. | reverse complement strand
ATCTTTGCGATACCATATACCATTGTATAGCCCAGGGCGATGATCGCATACACGCTCCCAAGGCTGATACCGTTAATCAAATAAGATATAAAACTCATATATCCATCCACCTGTCTCTCATTTTCTTACATTATATTCCAGATAAAGGGCTACTCCAAAGAGTAACCCTCTATCATTTATCATTGTCCGGTATATCTTACTCCACTACTGCGTAGTCACCGTCCGCAATCTTAACTACCATAGGTGCTTTACTCGGCTCGCCGCTTGCTTCCCATGTAAGCGATTTTGCTGTTACACCATCGATCGTGATCTCTGTCATAGCGCCCTTAAGAGCATCACAGATATCAGATGCACTCATATCCGGTGTTACTTCTGCCTTCTCCATGGCTGCTTTGATCGCATAGATTCCATCGTAAGCGTCTGCTGCAAACTGGTTCGGTGTTCCGCCATACTCAGCCTCAAAGTCTTTTACGAATTTCTGGATCGCCTCATCTTCTGACGTTGGTGTAAATGGGCTTAAGAACATCAGGTCATTTGCCATTGATGCGTCAAATCCTTCTACTGCAAGGATTCCGTCCATACCGTCACAACCGAAGAAGATTGGTGCATAATTGATGCCTGCTGCCTGCTGAAGCACAAGTGATGCCTCAGAGTAATAGAATGGCAGGAATACAAGTTCTGCACCTGCATCTTTTGCTTTCTGAAGCTGTACGGAGAAGTCTGTCTTACTCTCTGCCGTAAATGCTTCTGCTGCTACGATATCAAGCCCATAATTTGGTGCTTCTGCTGCAAATGCGTTGTAGATACCTGTTGAATATACGTCAGAACTATCATAGATAACTGCAACCTTCTTAGCAAGGCCCTGCTCACCGATATATTTTGCAGACTCTGCTCCCTGCATCGGATCAGAGAAACATACACGGAATGCATTGTCATACTGTACACAATCTACAGCTGTTCCTGACGGAGTCAGAAGAAACATATTATCTGCATAAGCAACTTCACCAACCGCTACGCATGGAGCAGATGTAACTGTTCCAAGAAGCGCCTGCATACCCCAGTCTTTCAGAGTATTGTACGCATTTACTGACTTCTCTGAATCTGCCTCATCATCCTGAAAATCAAATTCAATCTGAGCGCCATTGATTCCGCCTGCTTCATTGATCTCTTTTACCGCAAGTTCTGCACCATTCTTCACTGCCTCACCATAGATAGCGGCTCCGCCCGTCACCGGTCCGATCCCTCCGATCTTAAATGTATCTCCGCCACCTGCAGAACCTTCATTTTTACCGCCGCAACCGGCAAGCATGCTCATTGTCATCGCTGCAACAACCGCAACTGACATTATCTTTTTCCAATTTCTCATCATAATTCCCTCCCAAGTTAATAATAGAGTGCGCTCTGTATTTCTTCCTTGAAATAATACCGTGAATTATTCTTTTTGTCAAGTACTTTCTTTCATTATATTTTTATACCTGATTTTCGCTTTGTCCGTGATAATCACAAAAAAACCGCCATCCCCGAAGTTCAAAGTCTTCAAAAACAGCGATTCTTAAGTGCGCGATCAGGGGTTCGAACCCTGGACACCCTGATTAAGAGTCAGGTGCTCTACCAACTGAGCTAATCGCGCAACTCTATGAAACTATAACTACGTTATCTATAACGCAAAACATATTATATAATACGAATCTATAAATTGCAAGAGTTTTTTTCACGTTTTATTCATATTTTTTTCTTTTTCTTCATATATTGGAGTAGGAGGTATGCACATCATGAACTTTTTCAATCAATTAATTCCTCAAAAATATCGGTTGCCCTTCCTCTTTCTCTCAATTGCAGGAATGTTGTCTCATTTTCTGTACGAGTGGACAGGCAGCGCTCTTCTGGCTCTTTTCTGCCCGATAAATGAATCCGTATGGGAACATCTGAAATTGTTGTTCTTCCCTTTTCTTCTCTATACACTATGGTCATATCTCAGAAAAAGTTATACGGACGGAAAACATACACCCTACGCCCCTGCTTACTTTTATTACCGCCTTCTGGCAGTACTGGGCGGCATGGCATCAATTATTGCACTCTTCTTCACCTATACAGGAATCATCGGGAAAGATATTCTCTTTCTCGACATTTTCATTTTTGAAATCTCCATTCTCTTCACACTGCGTCTCGTTTCTTTCTTTGCAAAGCGGGTGATTCGTCTCCCTTCCGACATCACAATCATCTGTTTATGGTTCGCACTTACACTATGTTTCTTTCTATTTACCTGTTTTCCGCCGGAGATTCCATTATTCTTTCCTCCTGCATAGTCTGGGCAGGGAACCAGCGAAATTTTACAGAATTTTTCTTTTCTCTTCCCTTCTTTCGTACTATAATGATAACAATGTTAATTTTACTTATGAGGAGGCTCTTATGATCAAACACGTTTTATTCGACCTTGACGGAACTCTCCTTCCTATGAAACAGGACGAGTTCATAAAATATTATCTGGGACTGCTGACAGAGAAATTCGCCGGGGAAATCGACACAAAAGTTTTTACGAACGCCCTGTGGGCAGGTATGAGCGCCATGATAACAAACGATGGCACACGCACGAACGAAGATGCCTTCTGGGGGCATTTCGAGAAATTACTTCCAAACGCCAAAGAAGAAATAGAAGATAAACTGACAAATTTCTACAACAACGAATTTAATCAGGTGATTGCCTCTACACAGCCTTCACCTTACCCCACAGAGATCATCAGCAAACTAAAAAGTGCAGGCACGAAAGTCTATCTTGCCACAAATCCTCTCTTCCCTGCCTGTGCAACCTTGAATCGCATTCGCTGGGCAGGTATGAATGCCGGGGACTTTGAAGAGATAACAACCTACGAGAACTACCATTACTGCAAGCCAAATGTCCTGTATTTCAAAGAAATCATGAACAAGTTCCATTTAGACCCGTCTGAATGCCTGATGGTAGGCAACGATGTGGAAGAAGATCTTTCCATCCGTGAACTCGGCGTAAAGACCTTTCTCGTCACCGATTGCCTGGAAAACAAAAAACGATTGGATATAAAATCTGAATACGCAGGTTCTCTTGAACATTTAAAAAACGTTGTCCTGGATCTTCTCTAGGACAACGTTTTTTCACTATTATTTCCCCTGCATTTTTTTAATGACTTTCAGTCTCGTGAATTCCTCACGTTCCTTCTCCTCCAGTGCATTCGTGATCGTATACACCAGATTCGTGTACATCGGGATCGTGATATTCTTAAGTGCATTTGCACGTTTTTGCGTCTTCTTGATATTTGTCGCCAGACGATATGCCGAGTTCTCTACCATAGAGAGTTTAATGGTCAGATTCTTTACCTCCCGGAACGCTTCTCTGGCAATATCGATCGACTCCGTCGTTGTACTGAAGGAATAAGTCAGGTCATTCTGCTTCTCATCGTACTTGACATAAGGAATTTCTGTTCCCATAATGCTTCTGGTCTGAATACGAATGGAGTCTTCGATCGGAACCGTATATGCCAGTTCCTGCACCTTACTGATTCCCTGTTCGATATTGGCGCGCTGAAGGCAAGAATACGCTCTTGTAAATGTTGTATCAATCTCTTCCTGGATATCTTTCGCTTCATCAATAAGAGCCATCAATTCCTTTAACAAAATATTTCGTTTCTTATCCATCAGGTCATATCCCTGATGCGCCAACGCAAGAGAATTTTTGGCAAGCATCAGATTTCCTTTAGTCGGAAATTCGCGCGGATCCATATAGGTTCCTCCTTTCATTTTCGCTGCTCAGTCACGTCTCACCCAGCCATGTAATCCTCGTGAAACAGATCGGCTCTCGCAGCTCACGCTGCTCGATCACGTCTCACCTAGCCATGTACAGTTTCCGGGAAATGCGAGCATTTCCCGGAAACTGTCCGCGGCTAGTCTGTTTCACGTGGATAGTCTGCTTCACGTGGATAGTATAGGTCGATCAGTTTTGTATCGATTCGGTCAAGTTCTTCTCGTGGCAGGAGTTTCAGAAGTTCCCAGCCAAGATCCAGTGTCTGCTGGATCGTACGGTTTTCTGTCAGTCCCTGTCCCACATAACGTTTTTCAAATTCTTCTCCGAACTTCAGATACTGTTTATCGATCGGAGACAGTTCATCTTCTCCGATAACAGAAGCCAGGTTTCTCGCTTCTCCAACTTTCGCATAAGAAGAGAACAACTGGTTCGCCAGATCCTGATGATCCTCTCTTGTGTATCCTCTGCCGATACCGTCCTTCATAAGACGGGACAATGACGGCAGCACGCTGATCGGCGGATAGATGGACTGTCCGTGCAAGTTTCTGTCAAGCACCACCTGTCCCTCCGTGATATATCCGGTCAAATCAGGAATCGGGTGTGTGATATCATCATTCGGCATCGTCAAGATCGGAAGCTGCGTTACGGAACCGCTCGCCCCTTCTACGATACCTGCACGTTCATAGATCGTTGCCAGTTCACTGTATAAATAACCCGGATAACCTTTTCTTGACGGAATCTCTCCTTTCGAAGAAGACACCTCACGCATCGCCTCTGCAAATGACGTCATATCTGTAAGGATAACAAGGATATGCATGTTACATTCAAATGCCAGATATTCTGCCACCGTAAGGGCAACTTTCGGAGTGATCAGCCTCTCTACCACCGGATCATTTGCCAGATTTAAGAACATGCACACATGATCTGCAACGCCACTTTCCTCGAACGTCTTTCGGAAGAAATCCGCCACGTCATGCTTGACGCCCATGGCTCCAAACACAATCGCAAATTCCTCGTCAGAATTATCCCCAAGGGATGCCTGCTTTACGATCTGTGCCGCCAGCTGGTCGTGCGGCAGACCGTTTCCTGAAAATATCGGAAGCTTCTGTCCACGGATCAGTGTCGTCAATCCATCGATCGCAGAGATTCCTGTACGGATATAGTTTCTCGGATATTCTCTTCTGACCGGATTAAGCGGCAATCCATTTACATTTCTTCTGTCAGTAGAGTGAAGCGCGCCCAGCCCGTCTACCGGCTGTCCGATCCCGTTGAATGTCCGCCCCAGCATATCCGGGGACACTGCTACTTCCATCGGGCGTCCGGTCAGCCTCGTGTGCGTATTGGTAAGAGACATATTTTCCGTCCCCTCAAACACCTGGATCACGGCTTTATCTTCATCCAATTCTACAATACGTCCCATTTTCTTCGTATTGCCTTCTACAACGAACTCCACGATCTCGTCGAAGAATGCCTCCTGTACACCTTCCAGCACAACAAGAGGTCCGTTGATATTACTAAGTCCAAGATATTCTATTGCCATATTCGAATCCTCCCTTTAGCCATTCTTCGCGATTACTTTATTGTAAAATTCATTGATATCTGCTTTATACATATCCAGCATCTGTAAGTTATCATTTGGCACATCGTACTTGATCGCGATGACCTTCTCAAAAATACCTTCTGATTTCAGCACAGACATAGGCATTCCCATAGCAACCAGTTTTCGCGCCGTCTTATACAGATACAAGATCACATCCATCATCTTAAACTGTTTCTCCAGCGACACACAAGTATCGTCCTTGTGAAATGCATTCTGCTGCAGGAATCCGAGACGGATCACTTTCGCAATCTCCAGCACAAGTTTCTGGTCATCAGGAAGCACATCTCCTCCGATGAGTTTTACGATCTCCATAAGACTGCTCTCCTGATTAAGGAGCGTCATCATACGGTTTCTGTAATCTACGAATTTCGGAGATACATGGTCTGCATACCAGCCTGACAATTCCGGAATATACTCGCTGTAACTTGTAAGCCAGTGGATCGCCGGGAAATGTCTGGAATATGCCAGTGATTTATCCAGTCCCCAAAAACATCTTACGAAACGCTTTGTATTCTGTGTGACCGGCTCAGAAAAATCTCCTCCCTGTGGGGAAACTGCACCGATAATGGACACAGAACCTGTCTCACCGCACAGAGTCTGCATCATACCTGCACGTTCATAGAACGCGGACAATCTGGAAGCAAGGTACGCCGGGAATCCTTCTTCTGCCGGCATCTCCTCCAGTCGTCCGGACAACTCACGGAGAGCCTCCGCCCAACGGGAAGTAGAATCTGCCATGATCGCAACATCATAGCCCATATCACGATAATATTCTGCCAATGTAAGCCCTGTATAGATAGATGCCTCACGGGCAGCCACCGGCATATTTGATGTATTCGCGATCAAAGTCGTTCTGTCCATGAGGGGATTCCCACTCTTTGGATCCACCAGTTCAGAGAACTCCTCCAATACCTGTGTCATCTCATTTCCACGTTCTCCGCAGCCGATATAGATGATAATATCTGCATTCGCCCATTTTGCGATCTGGTGCTGTGTCATGGTCTTTCCGGTTCCGAAACCTCCCGGGATCGCAGCCGTACCGCCTTTTGCGATTGGAAACATGGTGTCCAGGATACGCTGCCCCGTCACAAGCGGTTCACTGGCAGAATATCTGTGGTGCACCGGTCTTGGCACACGGATCGGCCATTTCTGCGTCATAGAAAGTTCTTTTCTCGTTCCGTCATTCTGCTCCACGACCACCAGTGTATCACGAATCGTATACTGCCCGTCCTCAACGACAGACACGACCGTACCTTCCACATTCGGCGGAACCATACATTTATGAAGGATCGCCCGTGTCTCCGGAACTTCTGCGATCACTGTCCCTCCATGGACCACGTCTCCTTCTTCCACAACAAGATGGGTATCCCACAATTTCCCGGTATCCAGAGAATCTACATTGACGCCCCTTGTGATAAATGCGCCGCCTTCCTCTGCGATACTCTCAAGGGGACGCTCGATACCGTCAAATATATTATTCAAAATGCCGGGCGCTAATGTAACGGACACCGCAGAGCCTGTCGCCTCTACGACCTCTCCCGGCCGCAGCCCGGAAGTCTCCTCATACACCTGAATGGTTGTCATCTCCTTATCCAGTGAGATCACCTCGCCGACAAGTCTCTCTTTACCAACATGCACCATCTCAGACATCTTAAATCCTGTTTTCCCTTTCAGGTAGATAACGGGACCATTGATGCCGTATATTGTTCCGATATTCTTACTGTCCAATTCCCGTACCTCCCTTGAATGCGAAATTCTGATACTCTCTCTCTGTCGCACCCTTATATGCATAATCGATCAGGATATTTCTTCCGTGGATAACCGCACGAACGCCACCCACAAAATCCTCTTTACTGACCGTAAGCGTCATACCCGTATGTTCTTCCAGATAATCCTTCTTATCTGCGTCTGTCTCATTGATATAGAGAGTCATCTCCTCACTTCCGGCAAACTTTGCGGCTTTCTCGATATAGGATACCAGTTTTCTCTTATACTCTTCTGTCTTCATATATTGGTCCAGTTTTTCCTGTACCTCTTTGAATACCTCTTTTTTCAGTTTCCTCTGGATCTTTCCATACTCTCTCTTAAGTTCCAGCTGCGCTTTGGAAGAAGCCATACTAAACTGCTGCCTTGACGCGATCGTCTCAGCCTTGATCCTTGTCTCAGACTGCCTCTCTGCCTCAGCCTCATGCTGTTTATTTATATTTTCAAGTGCTTCCCTATGCTGTTTCACGATCGCATTTGCCTGCATCCTGGCTTCCAGCATAGCCGCATCTTTCAGATGCTCTGTCTTTTCCTGTAATGTCAAGACATCACCTTCCTTCATTTACCTACTTATAACTTTAGTCCTATCGCTTCATTTACATAAGATGTGATAAAGTCTTTCTTACGTCCGGTTCCGTGTCTGTCAGGAATCTCTATAAGAAGCGGCATCGTACGTTCCAGTTTGATCTCATCGAGCAGATCCGGGAACTCCCGTCCGAACTTCTCTGTCAACAATATGATACCTACATTTTTGTCATTCATGGCATTCTCGATCGCCTCGCGAAGTTCCTGCCTCTCGTGCACGACCACACCATCCACGCCCGCAAGGCGCATTCCTGTCAGCGTATCGACATTATCACTAATCAGATACATCTTCATCTTATAACTTACCTAAGATCATGAAGGAGATGATCAGTCCGTACAGACACACACCTTCTGCAAGTCCTACGAAGATCAGAGATTTACCAAGTGCACTGGAATCCTCACTGATCGCTCCAAGTGCCGCACTTGCTGCACTTGCTACGGCAATACCGCCACCTACACATGCCAGACCGGTTGACAATGCAGCGGCGAGATAGCCAAACCCTGCCTCATTTCCTGCTGTACCTGCAACGTCCGCAGCCTGTACCGGGCTTCCGCCAAACATCATGATCGCTGCAATGACCATTGCTCCGAAGTAGAAGAACGCATTTGCGCCAATCGCTCTTTTATAACGCTTCTTATTCTTCTCACCGATCAGATAGTAACCAAATGGAATGATGATGCCAAGCACCAATGCACTGATTAATAATAATTTTACTGCTAAAGTCATAATTTGAATCCTCCTCTTATTCGCTAACTTCTATGAACTACTCTTCTCATTAAATGGCCGGAACTCTCGTCCGCTTCCTTTGTAAAAACGGCTGAACATCTCGTAATACTCCAGTCTTAAGACCTGAATACCGACTACCAGCCCCTCAAGCCCACACACGACAATATTTCCAAGTACAAATGCGATCCAGTTCGTATTGCCCTCTGTCGCCCCCGATAACATCAGCACAACTTCCATCATGGCTGCGTGGCTGACTGCAAATGCTCCGATACGCACGTAAGAGATCGTGTTGGAAAAATAACTCAGCATCGTCTCGAACAGTTCAAAGAACGCCTGCACGATAAACATTACTTTTCCTTCCTCTATCTTCTTCCTGTTTTTCTGTACCCGATTACCCAGCGGTTCCTTGAACACAAAACACAGGATCGGGATCCCTAAGAATATCGCCATCAGGATATTCCCCGGCGTCTTATGCCCTGTCATGTACAATACAATGGTCAGCACAAGGAATCCATAAAATACAAGTCCCGCCAGGCCATTCTGTGAAAACAGCATATTCTCCAGGTCATGCGCCTTCGCTGCATTTGCAATGTTAAATAACATCACCAGGATATTAAGCGCCATACCAAATGCGATCGCAACGACAAACACCGTGTTAAGCTGACCGATGAACGGCAGGTTCGTCATGGCTTCCACAGGTCTTAACCATCTGGCTTCCAGAATATCCTCAAAGCCGAAGATGCTTCCGAACATAAATCCGAAAAATGTGGAGAACACTCCCGCGATGGAAATGATTCCCGCAAGATTGATCTTCTTTGTAAGGTATAATAATCCTCCGCCTAAAAATAAGCACAGTCCCTGTCCCACATCACCAAACATGGCTCCGAAGATAAATGTATAAGTAAGCGCCACGAACATGGTCGGATCCAGTTCATCATGGGACGGAAGCCCATACATCTTTATAAACATCTCAAATGGCTTAAAAAACCGTGGATTCTTAAGTTTGGTCGGAGGATCGCCAAAGAATTTGGAGCGGTTCTCTTCCACCACGACAAATACTTTATCGTCACTCTCCACCTCTTTTACAAAGGCTTCCACATCTTCTTCACCCATCCAGCCGCACAGAATATAAGATTCCGACTGTTCATCCTTCATTCTCGCCGCCATCTTACGTACATCAAAATTGTTGACCATATCCTCCAGACGTTTTCTTGCCCCCAGAATCTTTGAGCCCTGGCTGTTCATAAGCGTAGAAATCTGCCGGTCAACATTCTCGATCTCTTTCTCCGTATTTTCAATCTCCTGCTGGATGTCTTCACAGGCTGCTGCCGGAGTTCCTATATATTCACCCGAAAATGTTATCCTTTCAAAATGAAGAGAGCTAAATACCGAATCCACTTTCCCCACATCTGCATTTGCCGCAAAATAACAACCGTAGATATAGTTCTCATTTCTTGTACCTTCTAAGAAAACTGCATTCAGGTCATCAAAAAGATATTTCTCCAGTCTGTGATAATAGTCCCGGCTGATTCTTCCGAAACGCGCCTTCATATACTGGTACTTCGAAACTTTCTGGATATCCACATCCAGAGGGCAGAACGGCTCCAGTACATTTGCCCGCTCTTTCAGATCATCCTCTTTCTTCTTCAACAACTCTTTCTTTTCGATCAGTTTCAGATAATTATGATTAATATCCCGTATGAGATTGCTGATATCATCTTTCTTTATACTGAGATCCGCATGAAACTCTCCTGCCGGCAAAAGTGCCGCAAACTGCTCTGCTTTAGCAAGAGGATCTTTATATGGATTCATCTCCGCAAATGGCATGAGATTATCTGTTGTCTTAAGTTCAGTAACCGCATTCTCAAGCTGCATCTCATATTTCGAGAGATACACCTCACACACGCGGCCAATGTCCGCCTTCGGACCGCTGATACTTAAGAACTTCATCTTTACAATCATTGAATGACACCTCCCAGATAACCCAACGTCTCTGCCCTTGACAATCCGTAGCGGATACACTCAAGAGCCGTCGTCAGCTTATATATTTCCTCTTCCTTTAAAAACAAATACGTATTAATAGTCGCGATGGAATAAGGATTGCGCCGTCGGTCAGCCATATACAATTCTTTCAATATATCTTTTCCCTGACGCTCGATCGTCCTCACATCGTCTATCTGATACCTTTTTGCATAATACGTATCTTTTAATTTATTCTGAAATTCCTCCACACTCGGAGTATCCACCAGACTCTTAAATTCATCTACCCGCAGACGATAATGGAACGGGATCATCATCGAATAAATGTCCGGCGGAAGCATGTGATAATACTTCTTCGCACGGTAGATACACTGTAAGTTCAGAAGGTCTATCTTCGTTCCGAAATCTCTGAAGAATAATTCCCGCTCTTTTCCTTCCAGCAGACGTTTCTGCTTCCTCCACATCGTAGAGAAATAATAAAGATCCAGCGCCAGATCATAGTCGAATAATGTCGCCGCATCGGAATCCCGCAAGTGCTTAAGCGGCTCATAATATTCCGTGCCTCTCAGATTATCTACCAGTTCTTCGATATTTCTGGACGTGATCAATTTATCAATAGATATCTGTGAATACCTGTCAAAAAACTGTTTCTTATATTCTAAGTCAAATGGCTTGTCATAATGGTTGAACACGATACGAAGGCAGTAATTGATCAGATCCACCTCATACCGTTTCCAGTATTGCTTCAAAAATTTCTTCTGCCTGATCCCGGCGAAGCGAAACAGCCTCGTATAGTCATCAAACAGTGATTCATACAATACCTTCTCCACATTTCCTCTATGATACAGAGAAATATCCATCTGCCCTACATAATCCCTGTACGCAGGCTTGCTCTTCAGGAACTCTATGACTTCCGGCACGCTCTTCATGCCTGCAATGTCCTCATAGTCTTTCACCGTCAGAAGTTTCGCCTGCATAGCGCGGGTCTTAGTGACGATCCCGCTGTATGACATAACATTTCCCATGTTCTACACCTCTATGATCTTCCTGACTATCTCTTGCGCATATTCTGAATGATGTTCTTCATATTCTTTCTGCAGTTCTTCGATAGCAGACCTGTTCTTTTCCCGCTGCGCGGCAAGAAGTTCCTTCATCTTCTCTTCGCCTTCACGTCGGATCGTGTCGATCTTCTCCTGCGTCTCCGTCTCAATCTTATGGTCGTAAGCGTCTCGCTTCTGCTGCAGTTCCTTCTCGACCTCTGCCTTCTGTACCTGTGCATGGTCTACGATCGCCTGCGCCGCCGCTTCAATCTCTGCAAGTTTTGCAATAACAGAATCCATAAAATCTTCCCCATTCTTTCTTATTTGATAATACTTTGTAACACCTTATAAAATACTCCTATTTTTTTTAAAATACTATTGTCAAATTTGACAAATTTCACATAAAAAAATCCTTTATATATTTCCATTTTTATGAACAATTATAAGTTTGACTTTTTCGCCCCAAACCGTTAAACTGATGTACATATAACATCACATTATCATTGCCAATAAATGGCTGTAAAAATCGAACAAGGAGAACAGATATATGAGACTTCGAAATATTCCCCGTGCCGAGAGCGTCCTGTCGGCGTCTCCTCTCGTGATAAAGGACGAGACCACTTACAGAGGGCACTGGGCAAATGAAATATTTGGAAACGAGAATCCTGTACACATTGAGATCGGTATGGGAAAAGGACAGTTTATTCTTGCCCTCGCCAAACGTGACCCTGACATAAATTATATCGGGATCGAGCGGTATTCCAGCGTTCTTCTTCGTGCCGTAGAAAAGATCATCCCAGAAGACACTCCTTCGAATCTTCGCTTTATCTGCATGGACGCAGCCAATGTCGCAGAAGTCTTCGCTTCCGGGGAAATCTCACGCATTTACTTAAACTTTTCCGACCCGTGGCCAAAAGCACGCCACGCAAGACGGCGGCTTACTTCCGCAGAATATTTTGAACGCTATGACAAGATACTGAAAAAAGACGGACAGATAGAATTTAAGACTGACAACCAAAGCCTCTTTGATTTTTCCGTAGAGACTTTAAATGAATCTAAGACATGGGAGATGACCGCATGTACTTACGATCTCCACGATGACTCCTCCATGAACGAGGGAAATATCATGACCGAATATGAAGAGAAATTCTCTTCCATGAACAATCCAATCTGCAAATTAATCGCCAGAAGACGAGCGTAACCTTTTTGACTCTTGTATCATAGGATATACTAAGAATTTTTCTTTCGGAGTCTGTGATGAAAAAAAGATGCAAAAACTCCTTCACACGTCGGATATGTATAACTTCGCACCACCGAAGACCATGGACGAAGCATACCATAACGGCGTGCTTTCGCAAAAGTTTCTGCGAAGTATACCGCATTCTCAATTCCCGGACAGATTCCAGAAGATAGAAAGAAAGGTTGATCCTATGATCCATGTAACAGAAAAAGATTTTGATATCATGAACAGCCGAAGCGCGCGCCCTGTCACTGCCATGTTCTATGCCCCCTGGTGCGCCAGATGTTCCATGATGCGACCCGTCATAGAAGATATAGAAAAACGATATAAAGACCGCGTAAATTTCTTCGAGATCAACGCCGACATCTCCGAAAAACTCGCCGGAAGATTCGGCGCCGACATTCTCCCCACCTTCGTGTTTTTCCAGAATGGAAAAGCCGTAGGAACCATGCAAGGCGTGATCGGAGAAGACATATTCGAGACACGAATGAAGAAAATCTTTCAATTATAGGGATATTGTTTTATGTTAAAATTGACATTTTAAAAATCATTTGCTAGAATGGAATTACAAAAAGGCACTACCCGATAGACGGTTAGTCCAAATTAGATATTACTTAAAAAAGTAACTGCATCCTTTGGCGTTGGGCGGTTACTTTTTTGATTGATCTATATACGCTATCAGTATCATAACAACGATATTTAATATCATCAGTACGACAGAGAGCATTTCAAAATCACTCATAAGCAAAGCCCTCCTTTTTCAGATTTCCTGCGAGCAGGATTTCTATGTAATCAGAGGGTTCAGTCCCTCTGTTGAAGGACCAACCGCCTACCGTCTCACGTAGTGCCTTGACTTATTCTATCAAAATGCTCTCTTCGAAACAAGCAATATTTATCTTAAATTTAAAATTCAAATACCGCTACTCCATACGGCGGCAGTTTGTATGCAAAGGAATATTCTCTTCCGTCACATTCCTGCTTCTTTGCCTTATATACAAGCGGCCTCTCCTCACCGGTTCCTCCATATCTTACATCGTCACTGTTCAGGATCAGTTTGTACTGTTTCTTCACTGGAACTCCTACACGGTAATCCGCCCACTCCATTGGTGTGAAGTTGATCACAAAGAGAAGATTCTTCTTATTATCCTTAGAATGTCTTACAAAACTATAGATACTTCTGTAAGCATCATCTGCGTTGATCCATTCAAATCCTTTCCACGACTGGTCAAGTTCATAAAATGCCTTATTCTTCTTGTAGAGGTGTAAAAGATCCCTCATCCAGTTATGGATCGCCTGATGCTCCGGCTCCTGCAGCAGATACCAGTCAAGTTCTCTTTCCTCGCTCCACTCACGAAGCTGTGCAAAATCCTGTCCCATAAAAAGCAGTTTCTTACCGGCATGTCCCATCATAAACGCATATCCGGCTTTCAGGTTCGCATATTTATCGAATCCCAGCCCCGGCATCTTATTTAACATAGAACATTTCAGGTGTACCACCTCATCGTGGGAAAGCACAAGAATATAGTTCTCACTGTAGGCATAACTCATGGCAAATGTCATTGCATTATGGTTATCTTTTCTAAAATACGGATCCAATTTCATATATTCTGTAAAATCATGCATCCAGCCCATGTTCCACTTCAGGCTGAACCCAAGTCCATTGTCCTTCACATCGCCTGTGATCTTCGGCCATGCCGTAGACTCCTCAGCGATCATCATTACTCCCGGATTCCTTCCAAGGACAACCGAATTCAGATGCTTGAAGAAATCAATCGCCTCCAGATTCTCATTTCCACCGTATTTATTCGCGATCCACTGTCCATCCTGCTTTCCATAATCAAGATAGAGCATGGAAGCAACCGCATCTACACGAAGCCCGTCTACATGGAAATGCTCGATCCAGAACAGCGCATTGGAAATGAGGAAGTTACGCACTTCATTTTTCCCAAGATCGAAGATCTTCGTTCCCCAGTCCGGGTGCTCGCCCTGCCTCGGATCTGCATATTCATACGTCGGCGTTCCATCAAAATCAGCCAGCCCGTGCGCGTCTCTCGGGAAATGCGCCGGTACCCAGTCAAGGATAACGCCTATCTTATTACGGTGCAGATAATTCACCATCCACGCAAAATCTTCCGGTGTTCCATAACGGCTTGTCGGCGCATAATAACCGGTCACCTGATAGCCCCAGGAACCATCAAACGGATGCTCCGCGATTCCCATGATCTCCACATGGGTATACCCCATATCCTTTACATATTTTGCAATCTCGCGTCCAAATTCTCTATAAGTATAGAATCCCTCATCTTCACGTCCCGGATGTCTCATCCATGAGCCGATATGTACTTCATAAACAGACACCGGCTCTTCCGTATGCACCCATGTCTTTCTCTTATCAAGCCATGCTTCATCGCTCCATTTCAAATGCTGGATATCCACAACCTTAGAAGCATTCCCCGGACGAAGTTCCGCATGGTTCGCAAACGGATCTGCTTTAAAAATATAGTCGCCATTGCAGGTCTCGATGCAATACTTATACATCGAATACTCCTTCACATCTGGGATAAAGCAAGTATAGATACCAATGTTCTCTTCACGTTTCATTGGATTCCTGTTCATATCCCATTCATTAAATTCGCCGACAACCGACACAGACTTCGCATGCGGGGCCCATACTGCAAAATACACGCCCTCACGTTTTCCGCTCTTCACTATATGGGAACCTAACTTTTTATAGATCTCATAATGATTTCCCTGTCCGAACAAATATTCATCAAGTTCCCCTATCTCGTATGCTTTCTTCTTTTTTCCCATATTTTCTTTCCCCTTGTATTCCGTTAAAAATATCTATTTATATTATACTTAATAATTCTAAAAAAATAAAGGGATTTGGCAAATCTATGCCAAATCCTTTATTTTTCTTTTGTTAAATTTTAAAATCTTCTTCTTTCAGGATAATTCTGTCAGAATCGTCGGTACTCTTTCCAAACATACGCCTTGCAAGATGCTTTACATTTGCCTTCTGGGAATGGTCGATCGCCTCGTCCATGATCTCCTTCACCTCTGCGACCGTAACCGCATGGTCCTCTCTCTGCAGCACGTCGATCCTGCTGTAAAGTGCAAGGATCCCCATCTCGTCTAACTTATAGCCGTTTTCTTTTGCATAAGTCTGCCCGAATGTTACAAGCTCATCATTGATAAATACCGGAAGTTCCAGTTTGGAAGTAAATTTCTTCTTAAATTCCGGCTGTGCCGTAAGGATCCTCTCAAGCGGTTTCCTCTGATCTTCCAGGACAAAAAGCATCTCTCCTGTCTTTTTCTCCATCAAAAGATTCAGTTCCTTGATCGTTCTGGAATTCAGTTTCCCGGCTTTCTCGATAATGATCGCGCCACCCTTTAACTTCTGGATGATATTCGTCAATTCTTTCTTGTTCAGAGATTCGCCCGTTACAATGGCAACCTTGCCCTGCTTTAAGTTTCTCTGTTTCTGGATCGCCTTTACGATATCAACCGCAAGAACCGTCTTACCGGAACCTTTCCGTCCAAAAACAAGGATATTTCCCGTCCTGGAAGTTCCCTGACGCTGCGCTCTTCTGTCATTGTCAAGCACCTCTACGATCTGCTCACTCATACCACGGACCGGCACAAAGTAGGAGAATAATTTCTTCTGTTCCTCTGTAAGTCCGGCTTTCAGACCGATCTCACTCGTAGCGCTCAGATCATATCTTCCTGTTACAACGAAACCTGTATCAAATGGAACTCCACTTCCCTTAGACTTCTTGATCCTCTCCTGGATCTCTTCTTCAGACGGCTCCTCGATCTCAAGAGGTTCGTCAAGATCAGGTTCTGCGATCTCAGGAAGTTCATCATCAAAGAAATCTTCACCGTCAAACTCTACTTCGTCAAACTCTCCTAATACATCTTCCTCGAACTCATCTTCCTCAAGTTCCTCTTCCTCAAACTCATCTTCGTCGAACTCATCTTCGTCAAAGTCATCTTCGTCAAAGTCATCTTCCTCGAAGTCATCTTCCTCAAACTCATCTTCGTCAAAGTCTAATTCGTCGTCGTAGTCATCCTCAAACTCGTCTTCGTAGTCGTCTTCATACTCGTCTTCCCCGAACTCATCCTCTTCCTCAGCCTCGTCAAAGTCATCTTCATACGCATCTTCTTCATACTCGTCTTCTTCCTCAGCCTCGTCAAAGTCGTCTTCATACGCGTCCTCTTCGAACTCTTCCTCTTCCTCAGCCTCGTCAAAGTCGTCTTCATACGCATCTTCTTCGAACTCGTCCTCTTCCTCAACTTCGCCAAGGTCATCTTCTTCCTCAGGTTCGTCCTCGATAAGTTCCAGTTCTATCTGATATTCTTCTTCCGGTTCTTCCTGCCCAGGTTCTAATTCTTCTCCCAGGTCAAAGTTCTTATCATCTTCTTCCTCAGATGCGCGCCCTTCCAGCTCTTCTACCAGTTGTCTGATATCATCAGATAATACTGGCGTTTTCTTCTTCTGTGATGGAATGGCTGCCGCTTTTGCTTCAACCTTCTTTCTTGCTGCTTCTTCCGCCGCCTTTGCTTCGGCTTCCTTTCTTGCCGCCTCTTCCGCCGCCTGCATCTGGGCTCTTCTCTTTTCTATCTCTTCAAGTTCTTTTCTCTCTTGCTCTGCTTTCTCAGCCGCCTTGCGAGCCTCGATCTCTTCGCGCTCTTTCTGAAGTCTTTCCTCGTCTTTTTCCTTCTGCGCCTCGATTGCCTCCGCATTGACTTTCTGTTTCTCTTCCCACTCCTGAAGAATGTCCTCGATCTTCATCTGACCGGAGATACGGATCTCTTCCTCTCTCTGCTCCATTCTTTTCCTTTCGATGCGGTTAATGCCATTTGCCATGGCAACGCCCTGTGCAAGAGCCTCTTCTAACGTGACTCCCTTGATCACAGTTGAGATCGGTGACTTCTTGATAATGGATTCCTCAGGCTCTTCTTCCGCCTCAGACACTTCTTCCGCGATCGCTTCTAATGGAAGTTCTTCTGTTGCGCCAAAATCATCTTCATCAAACTCTTCCTCGCCAGTCATTTCCACATCGGAAGTTTCCTCTGCAGATTCTTCCTCAGAAAGTTCGTTCGCCTTCTGCTCCTGCATTGCTTTCAATGCTTCGTTCAACTCTCCTGTCGGAAGTCTTCTCGTCGCATCTGCTTCTATTTCCTCTTCACTCGGAACAGACTCAAGCGCTTCATCTATCAACTCTATAGAATTAAGATCCTTTAACGGCATCGTTTCTCTTGCTGCCAGTTTTTCCACAACTTCCTCTTCAGAGAGTCTCTGCTCCTGCCCCTGTGCTTTATGCATAACCTCCGGGCGTCTGATGACTGTCTTCTTCTCTCCTTTGTAGGCGTCATATTTCTCCTGCTGAAGTGGAGTAAGCGGTTTATATTTCATCTTAAGTTCCATTGCCTGGAACACATATTTTCCTTCGCTGAACCACAGGATCAAATCGTCACACTCTTCCAGACATTCTGCGGTCATACCTGCCTCGTCATATAATCTGGCAAGTTCATACGCCCATTTCTCCACATATTCTGCCTTCTTAAAATCAGAAAGAGCAACAATCTGTTCGGAAACAGGAGAACGCTGCGCCTTCAGTATCTTATACTTTAATATGTACTGATTCGGATCCTTCGGCGCCAGTTTTACAAATTCATCATAACAGTCAGATGCCTCCCCCGGATCATCTAACTTAAGTGCCAATATCCCCAGACGGTACATGATCTTCCTGCTGCTGGGCGAACGGTCATAGGCTACCAGAAGAATATCACGGCTCTTCTGAAATTCTCCGTTCAATTCATATATCTCGCTGACTGTACTCAGCATGGAAGCATTCTTTACTCTGCGCCAGTCTACGGTATCCGCAATCTCCATCGCTTTCTTATACTGGCGATTTTCCATGTGTTCCATCATCTGTTCTGTCTTTACCCGATATTCATACTTATCCATATTCTCACCTCAAAAATATATTGGAACTTCGCATTTGCATATAATTTCACATGTATAAGTTTATCACAATCAAATAGCCATTACAACCTTTTGATTATAATGGCTATTTATATATTTAATTTTATTTTTTTATTTTTAATCATAATCGGAGGAATCTTTTGATTCATTTATTCCCTTGCCTGTTGTATTTTTATTTATTTTTATCTCAAAGCACAGAATCTGATGATCCTTGATATCTTATTTATATCCCTCATTTTTATATAAAACAATTCTCCCGGTTATTACTATCTATAACCGTTTCCAATACAGCCAGTGCCCTTATCATTTGTCTGTACCGGTATTAAGTTATTCCTTCTATAACCTTTGCTTTATATATCTTTCCTATATAAATGTGATATATTAGGTGATGTTTCTTCACACATCTTCTAATCTCTTCGATCTATGTGGTATCCTGTTCAATATGTCTGCAGATACAAATCTTTTACTTTTCTCTGACCGGTTGTTCTCTTCTCCGACTCTTTATTGCTATCATAAATAATGACCGGTTATCTCTCTCTATCGATAAGGCTCATCCTAAGGGAATAATCATCTGCCATACCACCGACATATTGAATTGTTGTTTCTATGAAGTTGTCCATTGGAGTAAGCCTCCTTTCTTTTACTTTCTTTTGATTAACCATATAATAGCATCACGTTTTCTATTTGTCAATACTATTTTTGTATTTTATTTTAATTAATTTATTATTGTATAATTTGAACGTAATTTTCAGACTATTATGGAATATTTAACAACTCTGACACTTCTACAGAATGAGATCGTCTGTCTTTTCATACTCTGTCAGGCTATATGCCTCAATAATATTCCCCTGTACTACATATAGTGTTTCGTCAATGAATAAACCTCTTGCTGATGATGTTCCGTTGCCGTTGATCTCTTCATTCATTTTACACACAAATCCGTTTCCTTCCTCATAACGGAACAGAAAATACTCCTGTCCGCCCTCCGTATAGCCTGCAAAACCAATGATATTTTTCTCGACATTCACCAGAGCCGCCTTATAATCATAAAACACATCCGTACTATATACATTTTTCAAAATGTAAGTGGACTCCTCTTTTACTTCTCTTGGATCGGAAATGTCGAACATGGTCAATTTTACTCCATCGGTCACCATGGTCTTTTCTTCTACATTCATGCCAATGCCAAGAAGTTTACCTTCCCCATAAGGGTGCAGATAGTCAGAAAATCCCGGTATCTTAAGTTCTCCCAGTACCTTTGGCTCCTCCGGGTCAGAAAAATCTACCGAGAACAGGGGGTCTGTCTCTTTAAAGGTCACGAAATACCCCATCTCTCCCATAAACCTTGCCGAATATACCCGCTCGTCTTCTGCCAGTCCTTTGATCGCAGCCTTCTCCTTCAGAGACATATTCAGCACATATACTTCATTCGTATCCTTCTTCGTCGTCACCACACGGAGATACCCGTCATATTCATCAATAGAAAATGAATCATGGATATATCCGTGGATCGTCCCCTGTGCCTGCGGTATCAGTTCTCCGTCTTTATACGCGATCCTGCGGATCGTCGTCTGCTCATCGGTCGTGAGCATCCCGCTGCCCATACTCCACTGAGTCTCATAATAATAGATGTTCTTGTCGCTCACATAGAGCGCCCCGCCCTGAGAGAAGATGGCTTTACTGTCTGTGATCTCATCGGGAGCCTCCATATCTACAGCCGTTACTACCATATATTCCTTCCCGCTTGGGATCATCGGCATACAGATGTCGCGTTCTGCAACAATTTCTCCATTTACGAGAGGAATGTATGTCTCCGGCTTCTGCTTATCTATATGCTCGATCGCATCCCACGGCACATTATAGTTGCTGAAAAGATACAGATACCCGTCCGTCATACGGGAGGAATGATAAGTTCCGCTTTGTTTTACTCTTCCCGTCTCTTTTGCAACTGCCGGGTCCGAGATATCGTAAGTCACCGCCTCTGTATTCCCTGCATACCAGTAAGAACCTGCTGCCACTTTCGGGCTTACATCCTGCCCTGTATTCCCTTCGTCTACACTGCACACCAATATCATCTGTTTTGTCTCATCGCGCACATAGATCTCCTGGATCCATTCCGAATCCTTCATTTTGATGATCTGCACTTCTTTCATCTCATTGTCGCGCGTGTCTACAATAGACATTTCTGTACGGTTATCCTTCAGTACATAGAGATAGGTTCCGTCTGTCTTCACTACATCCCCTTCGTCCACGCCTGCCTGTCTCACATTTGTCTCCGAATAATCCGCCTCAGATTTCCCGTAGGCTGCAAGATCCGCATTTTCCATTGTCTGGTCTTCCACCATCAATGCTGCGCCACCGTCCAGAGTGCTGCTCTTCTCCACTTTCCTGCGATATTCAACCAGATATTTGTAAACTTCTTCATAGTCTTCGGCTGTTTCCACCGTTGTTTTCTCACTGACAGACATCTTCGGCTCTTCTTTTTCTTCTTTCCGGTCTCCTATATACATATATATACCAACTGCCAGTAATGCTACAACCGCCGTCACCAGAACTCCTGCTGTTGCCAATAATCCCCGTTTACTCATACGACCTCTCCTTTATGGATCCCTTCTGCGTCTATCCCCTGTAATAATTGATCAGACAGCCTTTCAGGATGATCTCTCTTTCATTATCAGTCATATCACCCAGTTTTAATTCTATTTCCTTCAGACTGTCGCCAACAATGTATGCTTTCACGGCTGCCTGTTTCCCCTCCACTGCCTTTCTCACATCTGGCACAAAGATATAATCGCCATTCTTAAAGGACAGCGCCTCGTGATCTTCTTCTGTGATAAATGGAAGCATTCCCCAGTTGATCAGGTTGGAGCGGTAACGCTTCGTTGCATACTCGTTGGCAATATTTGCCCAGCCGCCCAGGACCTTCTGACAGGAAGCTGCCTGCTCTCTTGCAGAGCCGTCTCCTGGTTTTACTGCAAATATCGTGCTTCCGACTCCTACATTTGATTTATCTACATGCGCATAAGTCTCACGGATCTTCGCCATCACCGGAGCCAGTTCTTCCAATGCCTCCGCCGGACATTCTCCTGCTTCAATGGCTTTCTGCGCCTTCTGTACTTCCTTCGCACGTCCTACATACGCCGGATCTTTTCTGGAAAGCGCAAATTCTGCAAGCCCCAGCGGATTGGAACGGTAAGAAGAAGTCTCGCCAGACGGGATCAATTCATCCGTTGTCGTTACCGGATCATGGATCTCAGATACAACCTTCAGTACCAGATTCTCCGGAAGCGCTGACATTGCCGGCCAGTCCTTGATATTTGGCCCGAATTTGATCTTCACGCCCGGGTCTGCCTTTCCATGGCTGTCAAACACACGCTTTGCATAAATGCTGCTGTCAAAATAATATTTCTTTCCTGTATATTCCACATCCATTTCTGTCGCAGACGTAAGGAATCCCTGATTCGCCGCTGTTGCTGCGATCGAACGTGCGTCCATAAGCGCCACGGACGCAATCTGTCCGCTCTGCAGCTTAGAACCTTCACGGTTCGGGAAGTTTCTGGTCGAATGCCGGATGGAAAATGCGCCATTTGCCGGAGTATCTCCTGCGCCAAAGCAAGGTCCACAGAATGCAGTCTTCACAATAGTTCCTGCTGCCAGCAAGTCCGCCACTGCCCCATTTTTCACAAGTTCCATATAGATCGGTGTACTTGCCGGATATACGCTGAATGTAAATTCATCCGCCCCAATATAACGACCTTTCACGATATCTGCCGCCGCACAGATATTTTCAAAACCGCCGCCGGCACATCCTGCGATGATCCCCTGATCCACATAGAGTCTTCCATCACGGATCTTATCCTGCAGCGAATACTCTACAGCTCCATCAAGGCTTACAAGAGCTTTCTTCTCCACATCATGAAGAATATCTTCCAAATTTTCATTTACCTCATCGATCGTATAGACATTTGACGGATGGAACGGCATGGCGATCATCGGTTTGATCTCGCTTAAGTTCACATATACCATTCCGTCATAATAAGTAACTGCTCCCGGCGCAAGTTCCTTATACTCTTCACTTCTTCCATGGATCTCGTAAAATTCCCTGATCTTCTCATCTGTCGTCCAGATGGAAGACAGGCAAGTCGTCTCTGTTGTCATAACATCGATTCCAATACGGAAATCTGCGCTGAGTTTCGCAACGCCCGGTCCTACGAACTCCATGATCTTATTATTCACATAACCATTTCCAAATGTGGCTCCGATGATCGCAAGCGCCACGTCCTGCGGACCTACTCCCTTCATCGGCTCGCCGTCCAGATAGATACCGATCACTTCCGGCATCTTAATATCATAAGTCTTATCAAGCAGCTGTTTTACAAGTTCAGGTCCACCTTCTCCCATTGCCATCGTTCCAAGCGCCCCATAGCGGGTGTGGCTGTCAGAGCCAAGAATCATCTTGCCGCCTCCTGCCAGCATCTCCCGGGCATACTGATGAATGACCGCCTGATGTGGAGGTACATAGACGCCGCCATATTTCTTTGCACAGGTCAGTCCGAATATATGGTCGTCCTCATTGATCGTCCCGCCTACCGCGCAGAGAGAATTATGGCAATTCGTAAGCACATAAGGGATCGGGAACTTCTCAAGCCCTGACGCGCGCGCTGTCTGAATGATCCCTACAAATGTAATGTCATGGGAAGTCAGTTTATCAAACTTGATCTGCAATCTCTCCATGTTGCCAGACACATTATGCTTCGCCAGGATCTCATAAGCCATCGTCTGCTTCGCCGCATCTTCTTTTGTGATATCCTGCCCTGTGCGTGTCTTTACTTCTGCTTCATCCGCTACAATCTCCGCTCCATTTAGCAGATAAACTCCCTTGTCATATAATCTCACCATGTCTTTCTCCTCCTAGTCTCTTAAGTTCTCCATGTGGTCTGCTACCATCATGGCAATTTTAAATGTAAGTGCGTCGTCAAAGGTCCGCACATCAAGCCCTGTCTTCTTCTGAATCTTTTCCAGACGGTACACCAGCGTATTTCTGTGAATGTATAACTGTCTTGCCGTCTCAGATATATTCAGGTTATTCTCAAAAAAAGTATATACCGTCGTCAGTTCTTCTTTTTCAAACTGCCCGGAACCTGCTTCATCAAATACTTCCTTTAGGAACATCTCACACAACGAAGGTGGAAGCTGATGGATCAGCCTTCCAATCCCAAGTTCATTGTAGGCAAGGATACTTTTGTCCACGTAGAAGACACGTCCGACTTCCAGCGCCATGCATGCTTCTTTATAGGAACGCGACACGTCCTTTAACTCTTCCACGATCGTGCCAAATGCTACCCGGACGCCTACCATCGCTTCCATATTCAATGTATCTGTGATCATATTCGCGATCTGGCGAAGCGCCTCATATTCCTCGGTCGGTTCCAGTGCCTTCACAAGAATGATACGTTTCTCGTCCACTGCCGTTACGAAATCTTTCGTTCCTGTCGCATATAATCCACGCATGGTCTCCAGCACCAGATTCTCCCCTTCGTTCTTCGGTTCGATCGTAAATACTGCCCTTCTCTGCTCTGTCGGGATCCGCATCTTCTTCGCCTGATTATAAATATCCACCAGAAGCATATTGTCGAGGAGAAGACTTTGCATAAAGTGATTTCTGTCCATACGTTCCTTGGAAACACTGATAAGGGTCTCCAGCTGACTCGTTCCAAGACCACCTGCTATATACAATTTATCCGGTTCTCCCTGCAATGCCAGAACATAGAGCGGTTCCTCTTCATCTCTCACAAGAAACAGCCCGATATCTCCACGGATTCTCTCGTCCATACTGTCGTCCTCGAGAAACTCTGACACTTTTACTGCCAGATACTTCTCGTCCTCACTGCTTTTCACAAGACAGGTACCTCTTGTATCCCACACGGAACATGCAAGGTCTGTAACCCTCTCCATATTCTGAATGACCTTGTGCAACACTTGATTTGATAACACCGTTTCTCCTCCTGCAACACTGATTTCTTACATTTTATCACAATTTCTATGCCTTTGGAAATAATGCATCCTCGATCGCCTGCATATCTTCTTCACTGATCCCGTAAGCGCCGTCATCATCCTTGGCTACTTTTACCTCGATCGTTGTCGCATCCCCATACTCATTCACTTCTATAGCCTTTTTCACACTTTCATTTAACAATTCATAAAATGTCGAGTTGCTCTCCATCGGATTCTTGCCATCTGCGATCATTTCCATGGTTATTTCCGCAGACACCTCTTCCAACTTCTGATATACCAGCGAAGGTGTGATCTCTACCGTGACAACATAACTGTCATCCTCTTGTTTCTCGGCGCTTTTCACCTCATAAGACGCCAGTTTTTCCATACTCTTTACACTCTCCACATAAGTCGCGATCTCCTCATCTGTCGCATCTCCGATAACGGACAGTTCCTGTTCTGCCAGAGAGATCCTGTTATCCTCGATCTCTTTCTGTGCTTCTTCTTTAGAAATATTTCTAAATTCAGCGTATGCCCCATATTCTTCATGGTAATTTGCTTCCAGCACGCTCTGTGTATATGCTGCCGCATCAAACTCCTTCCCACATCCTGCAACTCCCAGACACATTGCAAGCGCAAGAACCGCTGCCCATACTTTTCTTCCTTTCCTCATAGACTTCTCCTCCTTCTACCTGTTCTATGATTTAGTTTATCGTGTTCCGCAATACATGTCAATTACCACGCCTGCATATACATATTAAAAAACACTTAAGGTTCACTATGTATAAGAAACGTATCTATATTTTAGGCAGCGCGGCATGCTTACTCTTTTTTTTCGTGCTCCTGTTCCAACACATTTCCACAAATGAAAATGAAAAATTTGAAGATTACACTGACCGGTTATTCTGTCAGGAGGTTTCCTCCAGTACAATTTCTCTCCATTATACTTTGAAACAGCCGGACACTTACGGAATTGGCAAAATCCCGGTTTCCCTTGGCTTTCTTCCTTCGGATCCGGACGCTGTGTGTGCCTCCGTGGAAAATGCGCTGTCCGTCCTTCACTCCTACGAACGGGAACAGCTGTCAGAAGAAAACCGTCAGACGTATGATATTCTGGAATCCTACTGGGACACCGCGCTGAAAGAAGGAAAATATCTACTTTATGACGAACCTCTCGCCCCGTTGACCGGCGCTCAGTCTCAGATTCCCGTCGTTCTGTCAGAATACCGTTTTTATGACGCCGCCGACTGTGAGACATATCTCGAATTGCTTACGAAAGTACCGGAATATTTCCGCTCTGTCATCGAATTCGAACAAGCCAAATCCGATGCAGGGCTTTTCATGGCTCCTTACAATGCCGACGCCCTCATCGAAGAATGTGAGGCATTTATCGAAATGGGAAGTTCCAATTATCTCTATACTTCCTTTGAAGAACGGCTGGCAGAGCTAGATCTGCCGGAAAAAGAGGCTTCACATTTGATCGATATGAACCAACAAAACATCGAAACGTATGTATTTCCCGCTTACGAAGAACTATGTACCGCCCTCTCCTCCCTTCGTGACACCGGAACGAATACGATGGGATTATGCTATCTGCCTGACGGAGATAAATACTATGAGCAGACCGTTGCCTCACAGACCGGATCCTCTCGCAGTATTCCCGAACTACAGAAACTCACTCTCGATCAGATGGCAGAAGATTCCGCCGCTTTGCAGGAAATATTTGCCACCTGGTCAGAAGAACCCGCCAGCTCCGAAAATGAAAGCACGTCCCTTTCCAGCCAGCCCGAAACAATCCTCAGCCACCTTGAGAACAGGCTCTCCGGCTCCTTTCCACAACCGCCAGATGTAAAGACACAGGTGAAATACGTCCAGGAATCCATGGAAGACTACCTAAGCCCCGCTTTCTATATGATTCCGGCGATCGATGATACCGAGAATAATGTCATCTATATCAATCAGGGACACATTCCCGATAATCTGACACTTTTCACCACACTGGCACACGAAGGGTATCCCGGACATCTCTACCAGACTACATATTACGCTTCCACCCATCCCGCCCCGATCCGAAATCTTCTGGACTTCGGCGGTTATACCGAAGGCTGGGCGACTTACGCAGAAATGATGAGTTATTACCTGGCGCCCATTCCCAAAGAACGCGCCGCCTTAATGCAACGTAACTCTTCTATTATATTAGGGCTCTACGCACTCGCCGACATGGGAATCCATTACGACGGCTGGAGCCTCATGGACACTATCTCATTCTTCCACGATTACGGAATCACTGACACCGAGACAATCGAAAAAATCTACAAACTCATAATCGCCGATCCCGGCAATTACCTGAAATACTATATTGGATATGTGGAATTTCTGGAATTAAAAAAAGACGCGATCAAAACATGGGGCAAAGACTTCTCACAAGAACGGTTTCATAAAGAAATACTGGAAATCGGACCCGCACCCTTCGATGTACTACGGGAAGAAATACTTGGGGACAGGGTAAACTGAATCCGGGACGGGGTAAATTTAAATTTACCCCGTCCCGGATTACACAACCCTTTACTTTTCAAGAAGACCTTCCACTTCCTTCACAAAAGTTTCAAGAGAATCAACTCCTGCCGCTTTCTGCACAAGAAGCTTTAAACTTTCTTCATTGTCCAGCGCACTGATCTTACACTTCAGTTCCTCCGGTA
>CAYOSJ010000018.1:23202-27634 GCA_964406595.1 uncultured Dorea sp. | reverse complement strand
TAATAGGTGGAAACATGGCAGATTTTTCAGCAAGGTTTTATCAAAATTTTATACAAGATGGCCGCTGGCTCAGTCTTTTGAGCGGTCTTAAGGTAACGATCATTGTTACTTTGCAGGCGTTGTTTTTGGGGGTTATCATTGGATTCCTTGTAGCAATAGTCCGGTCTTATCATGATAAGACCGGAAAACTCAAGATATTAGATGTCATCTGCAGAGTATATCTTACCGTGATTCGTGGAACACCAACGATGATCCAGATACTGATCATGTATCTTGTTGTATTTGGATCCTCTTCATTGGATTCTATCTATATTGGAGGCATTGCATTTGGTATCAACTCAGGCGCTTATGTAGCGGAGATTGTCCGTTCCGGTATCATGTCTATCCCGGAAGGTCAGACAGAAGCGGGAAGAAGCCTTGGTTTGAATTACCGTCAGACCCTGTCGTTGATCATCATTCCGCAGGCATTTAAGAACGTACTTCCGGCGCTTGTAAATGAAATGATCGTACTGATTAAAGAGACGGCGATTATCGGTTACATAGGAGAGCAAGATCTTACGAAGGCGGCTATGATCATCCAGAGTCGTACATTCGATGCATTTATGCCACTTTTGGCAGCAGCAGTTATCTATCTTGCACTCGTAATGTTATTGACCTTCTTTATGAACAAACTGGAGAGGAGGCTGAGGAACAATGAGCGGTAATCAGAAAGATTTAATTAAAGTGGAGAATCTGCGGAAAGTATTTGGAAAAAATGAAGTCTTAAAGGGTATTACAACAGAGATTAAAGAGAGAGAGGTCGTGGTGATCATCGGGCCGTCAGGTTCCGGGAAGTCTACATTCCTGCGTTCTTTAAATCTTCTGGAGGTGCCAACGGACGGAACGATATATTTTGAAGGCGTGAATATTACAGACCCGAAGACAGACATTGATCTGCACAGACAGAAAATGGGTATGGTATTTCAACATTTTAATTTATTTCCACATAAGACAATCCGGGAAAACATTACGCTTGCTCCGGTTGTCCTTAAAAAGATGACAAAGGAAGAGGCTGATAAGAGAGCGACAGAACTTTTGGAGCGCGTAGGTCTTCTTGATAAGGCAGATGTATATCCAGAACAGTTGTCAGGAGGTCAGAAACAGAGAATTGCAATTATACGTGCCCTTGCTATGGAACCGGATATGATGCTCTTTGATGAGCCTACCAGCGCCCTTGACCCGGAGATGGTAGGAGAGGTTTTGGAACTTATGAAGGAACTTGCCCGCGAGGGAATGACGATGGCAGTAGTAACTCATGAGATGGGATTTGCCAAGGAAGTTGGTACGAGAGTTGTATTCATGGATGAAGGACAGATTAAAGAAGAGGCAAGTCCAGAAGAATTCTTTGGAAATCCAAAGGATCCAAGACTTCAGGAATTCCTGTCTAAGATATTATAAGATGTAAATATAAGAGCGTGGAAGACAGAGTGTTTTCCACGTTTTTTATATACCCATTCGGGCATATTTTGTTGTATTTACATGATACTCATATTGCCAAAATACTATGTGGGTGCTAGAATGAATGCAGGTTACCAATACTAAATAAAAGGATGGGATATACGATGGGGAAAACAGAAACTACAAGTAAAAAAGAGTTAATGATACAGATGGTCTACGCAATTGGCGGAAGTCTGTTATTTGCGGTCGGCGTGAATCTGATCATTGTACCGCTTGGTCTTTACAATGGCGGATTTATGGGTATTGCACAACTTATGCGTACTGCGGTGGTTGATTTTATGCATATCCCGGTTCCGGCAGGTCTTGACCTTGCGGGTATCATTTATTTTTTTCTGAATATCCCGTTGTTTTATATGGGACTTCGCATTATGGGAAAAGAGTTTGCGGTTAAGACTCTGATCACTGTAGCGGTGCAGTCTCTGTGGCTTGTGTTGATTCCGATTCCGTCTGCACCAATTATTGAAGATTATCTGACCGCATGTATCATCGGTGGATTGGTTGCAGGATTCGGAGTAGGTCTTGTGCTTAGAGGAAGAAGTTCAGGAGGAGGACAGGATATTATCGGCGTATGTTGTTCTAAGAAATATCCAAATGTCAGCGTAGGAAAGATTAACATTATCATGAATGTGTTCGTGTATGTTATCTGTCTGTTCTTATTTAACATAGAGATTGTTGCATATTCATTTATCTATACGACAGTGCTGTCTATGGCGATTGATAGAGTTCATATTCAGAATATTAATATGAGCGTTATGATCTTTACGAAGAAGGAAGGTATTTCTCAGGCAATTTTAGACCAGACGGGACGCGGTGTTACCAATTGGGACGGTGAAGGTGCATATACGCGCAAGACATCTTATATTTTGTTTGTTTTGATTTCCAAATACGAAGTAGCGCAGATCAAGGAGATTGTACATAGTATTGACCCGAATGCATTTATGATATTTACGGAGGGCTGTTCCGTGGATGGAAATTTTGAGAAACGGTTGTAATAAAAATGAAAAAATGGTAGACTATATTAATTGGGGGATTTTTTATAGTATTATGGGGAAGAGTAGTAAAAGATGATGTCAGGAGAAGAATGAATGGTAAGATTTAGATACAAAAAACTGGCAATGTTTACCCTTCTTAATATAATAATATTTGTAATGTGGGGAGATGTTTGTTATGCAGATTCTTTTAAGGATCTGCGCGCTGTAAAACTGGAAACTTGGAAGAAGTGTGAGTGGAATAAATGGGGAGTTCCTGTGGATTACAAGAAGATTCTTCAAGGAGTTGACGGAGCAGTCAACGAGGATGGGATGGTATATATGTCTGTGAACGATTGGGCAGATAAAGGAATTCCCAAGACGGGGGAAGTTCCGATTTTTGGTTCAGAGACGAGTAGCGCTGTTATAGGAATCTTAAAGGAAGATTCTGTTGTACAGGTGTTGGAACAGGGCGGGAAGAGAACTTTGATCCAGTCCGGCTGTATAGCTGGTTATGTGGATAGCGGAAAACTTCTATATAGGGAAGAGGCAGAGTCGAGGGCAGATGAAGTGTGTCCGGAAGGCGTACTTACGGACATGAACAATGTGGGAGTCTACAGGTCACCGCAAAAGACAGAGACTCTGTGCTATTTACAACAGAGGCAATATTATGATATTATAGAAAAAATACCTGGTTGGTATCGGATTGCAATGGATTATTTTGGAGAAACTTATGTGGAAGGATTCGATGTAAAACTTGTTCGTAAAGTTCACTTTGCCACGTCAGATGATAATCGAAACGCAGGAAGTTCATATAGAGAAGTGAATTTGAGTGATACGGACCGGCAACTTTTGGCAGCAATTACATGGTGCGAGGCGGGAAGTGATTCTTTTGACGGACAGGTGGCAGTAGCGTCCGCTGTACTTAACAGAGTGGAAAGTGATCTTTTTCCGAATACGATTGAAGAAGTAATCCGGCAAGAAGGTCAATTTGTTCCGACAGAAGGCGGCTGGTATGATGAAGTGCTGGCGAAACCTGAGAAGATTAAGGACAGTTGTTTTGAGGCAGTCGATTATGTCCTTCAAGGTAATCGTACCGTTGATACATATTACTTCAATCAGGCAGGGCGAGGTAAGAAGATAGGAAGTCACTGGTTTTATTAGAAGAGTTAATGAAATATATGATAGAGGAAGATACTTATGACAAATTGGTTATCAGCGTTGGCGGTTGCGGTAATTACAGTGATATGCTGTCTGGTAATGGCTAAGATTACCGGAAAGTGGAGAAAAGTCCGTATTGCCGGAACTGTTGCGCTTATTTCTGCGGGGGGATTTGCATATTCCATTTCCGCGATGATACAAAAAGGGTTAAATGGCGGATATTTGGTTAGTTCTATCTTGATCGCAGTTACGGTTCCGGTTTTGATATTTTTTGTGTTGTATCGAAATGTAAGAGATACAACGCAAATGGAAAGCAGAAAATTACTAATCGAGAAACTGGAGCGGGAAGTCAGCCGTAAAGAAGAACTGGAGAAAAAACTTCAGCAAGCGACTGAAGAGAAGAACACTCTGAGAGAACAGGTGAAAAAACAAAGAAGCCGTATCCGCGGAAATGCGCAGGCGGCAGAGGAAAGAGAAGAAGAATTGCGGGCAAATATTGAGCAATTGCAGAAAGAACGCCAGAAAGAGGCGGAACGTTTGGAGAGAAAACGCCAGAAAGAGGCGGAACGCTTAAAGAAAGAATACGAAGAGCAGAAGAAACGTATTTTGAAGGCGTATGAAGAAGAGAAGAATCGCCGGAATCAAGAACAGGAGGCTGCGGAAGAAGAGAACCGTAAGCGCATGGAACGCAGGGCGGCAGAGAAAGCGGAGCGGGAACGCATAGAACGCGAAGCAGCAGAAAAAGCGGAGCGGGAACGCATGGAACGTGAAGCGGCAGAGAAAGCGGAGCGGGAACGCATGGAACG
>CAYOSJ010000018.1:5865-23102 GCA_964406595.1 uncultured Dorea sp. | reverse complement strand
GGGAACGCATGGAACGTGAAGCGGCAGAGAAAGCGGAGCGGGAACGCATGGAACGCGAAGCGGCAGAGAAAGCAGAGCGGGAACGCATGGAACGCGAAGCGGCAGAGAAAGCAGAGCGGGAACGCATGGAACGCGAAGCGGCTGAGAAGGCAAAATTAGAAGAGATTCATCGCCGTACAGAAGAACAACTTGCATTTGACAATATTGTTAAGAAAGCTGATGTTTTCAGACGGAAGGGAATGTATCCGCTTGCTGTAACTTTGTATCAGCAGGGAATGGAAAGTGCTAAGACAGAGGAAGAGAAAAGGTATATGCGTAAATTGTTGGCAGACTGTTATATTGATGCAGGAGAGCCGGGGAAGGCAAGGAAACTTCTTGCAGAGAGGTAGATTGTGAAGAGGAAAAACTTGAAACAGGCAGTTTTACTCATTTTTTGTTTTGGGATACTTATTACGGGTGTTGGCGTTGGAACGGGAGTTATAGCGAGAAATCGTCAGAGACTTTTGGAGAAACGTACGCAGGAAAAACAGGATATGGCGACTTTTGAGGAATCCGAAAAACGGAATGAAAAGACTGTCTCAGATACAGAAAAAGAAAATATACAAAAAAAGTCCGAAGAGATCTTGAGTAGTTTTGAGACAACTTCAGAGAGTGAGGAAGCGCGAGATCAGAATCTTCGGGCAGCATGTGAAAAATTAAATGGTATAGAACTGGCGCCGCAAGAGATTCTTTCTTTTAATGATACCGTAGGTCCTTACACGGAAGAGGCGGGGTACCGGGCAGGACCAGCCATTATTGCCGAAGGACAAGTAGGAGAAGAACTCGGCGGAGGCGTATGTCAGGTGTCCACCACACTTTATAATGCGGCAATTCGAGGGAATTTGGGTGTTGTGGAGAGACACAGACATTCCTTCCCAATGGATTATGTGGAAGTGGGACTAGACGCTATGATCAATGATCCCGACAGTGATTTGAAGATTCAGAATACAACAGATGTGCCGCTTTTCATAGAGGCATACGCACAGAGAGGTACCGTTTCCGTAAAATTCAAGGGCGCTAAGTTAGATGACGGGATGAGGGTTCAAGTGGAAAGTGCCGTACTGAATACGGAGAAACCAGAAGGAGAAGAGATACAGTTATCTACGGAACTGGCGGAAGGAAGTCGCGAGGTGCTTCAAGAAGAGAGAACAGGATATGAGACAAGGGTGAGCCGAAAAGTATATAACGGAGAGGAACTTATAAGTGACGAAGTTCTTTCGGAAGATATTTACCCACCGGTCAGACGAATAATCATAGAAGGTTGTCAACAAAGTAAATAAGAATACGGAGGAAGAAAAATGAGAAAATAATCAGAAATTGTAAAACTGCCGGTTATGGAGATTTTAAACGGAAGTGTGGCCGGAAAAGTAAAGGATATTGTAATGAATCCTGATACAAAAGAAGTGATTATGGTTACGGACGAAGGAATGTTCTCGGATTTTCATATTCTTCGCAGGGAAGAAGTTATGGGCATTGGCGGAGATTTTATTATGATTAAGACAGAACAGGCAATTCAGAGTTCGAGACAGAATCCGAAATTGGCAGAGATGCTGACAGAATATTACTCTATTCTTGGACTTCTTGTGGTGACATCTACAGGAAATATTGTAAGTCGCATTCAAGATTTCTCTATTGATGAAAAGAATTGGAAACTTGTAGAGATTATGTTGGAAGATGGAAAGGTATATACGAAAGACCAATTGCTGTCCATAAGTTCAAAGTATGTATTTGTACAGGAGGGTGAAGTGACTACGCCGAATAGTGAAGTGACTACACCGAACAGTGAAGAGGCTGTGAAGGACGGTGAAGAGACTGCGCAGACAGAGGCGGATATAGAAGGTGTGACAAATTTTTTGGCTGGTATGACTGTAACAGCAGACATAGCAAATGAAGATGGAACATTTAAAATAGAAAAAGGAACAATACTTACAGAAGAGATTGTAGAACAGGCAAAGGGGGAGGGCATTCTTTCAAGCCTGATTATGAATGTGGAATAAAAAAGGAATGGCAGTTGTTTTTCTCATAGTTTTTCTTTTTAATGGAGTTTCGGTGAACGCCTCGGAAAAATTTGACGAAAAAACGGCGGAAAAGTTTCTGAAAGAAGTGATAGACGCATATCAGGATCAATCAACGGAGAAGTTGGCAGAGTATTATGGGCTGAACGATATTGAAGAAAGTGCAGTTGCTTTTGAACAGGCATTGTTCCAGTCTTTTGAGGCAAAAACGGTTAGAGTGGGAGAGATGGAATATCTGTTGGAGGAAGGTGAATATTTATATGTGGGGGTAGAACTTGAGTTTCTGTTAAAGGATGGAAACAAGATACCATATTATGAGTATTTTCTTTTGCGGAAAGAAGACATCGACGAATACATTGCAGTGCCAGAGGGAGCATATCCCATACAAATTGAGAAGGCTATATCAAAAAATCAAGAAAGATGGCAGCAGACAGAACTCTACCGCGATTATCAGAATGCAGAGAAACAATATGAGGAGAACTTGCCGGGGCATCGGGAAGAGGTATATGAACGGCTGAGTATGCTGTTAAATAATGTTTTCAGCGAGATGGAAAATAATCTTCGTATGGCAGGCATGATTTTCATTATGGGAATCGTGCAGTTGCTGATGCTCTGCATCTGGATATTATATAAGGATAAATACTATGATTAGGAAGAGGAATAAAACCCAACGATTTAAGGATTTGGCAAGAAAGTTCCTTCGGTGATTTGCGGGAGATCAAAGTATGATATTTTGTGTAGAAGACGACAGTAATATCAGAGAATTAGTGACATACACCTTAGAGACTATGAACTTTCAGGTATGTGGTTTCGAGGATGGTCAGGAATTTCTTAGGGCGCTTAAGTCGGAGACTCCTGATCTTGTACTTATGGATATCATGCTTCCAGGAGAGGATGGGCTGGAACTTTTGCGAAAAATGAAAGAATCCGGGAAGACGAAAGATATTCCGGTTATCATGGTGACTGCGAAAGGTGCGGAATATGATAAAGTAAAGGGACTGGATCTTGGGGCAGATGATTATGTGACGAAACCGTTCGGCATGATGGAACTGGTGTCCAGGATCAAGGCGGTACTTCGGCGAACCGGCAGGAATCAGGAAGAGGCAGATGAAACGATCGTAGTCAGGGATCTTGAGATGAATACCCGGAAACATGAAGTAAAAGCGGCAGGAGAAGTGACTATATTGACCCTTAAGGAGTATGAACTCCTTAAGCAGCTTATGGCGAATCTTGATGTCGTAATGACAAGGGATATACTTCTAGAGCAGGTCTGGGGGTATGATTTTGGCGGTGAGACAAGAACGGTAGATGTCCATGTGAGGACCTTGCGGCAAAAACTAGGTGTCTGTGGGGAACTTATAGAGACTGTGCGTGGAGTTGGCTATCGAATCAGTAAATAAATGACAGGGCAGAAAATCTACTGTCCTGTCAATTTCAGTTGGAGTAGACAGATGAAACTTAGGAAGAAGATAGAGAACAGCATGATACTGGTTGTGGCAGCTACATTAGTTGTGGCATACGCCATGACTATTTTTGTTGTGTATCGCCAGAGTGTCAGCCTGATGGAAGCAGAGATCCGGCAGGAGGCTGACTATATTGCAACGGCTGTTGAGATATCTGGTACAGCGTATCTGGAAGAAATGGATGAGGTGAGGGAGAATACGAGAGTGACGTTGATCGATGGGGAGGGAAACGTTCTTTACGATTCGGGACATGACGAGGAAGTGCTGGAGAATCATAAGGATCGTCCAGAAGTGAAAGCGGCGCTGAAAAATAGTTCTGGACAGAATAACAGAAAATCCAGGACATTTGGTGCAGAGATGTTTTATTATGCCGAGAGGCTGTCAGATGGAACCATTCTCCGCGTGTCCAAAACAATGAATACAGCGTTTCATACGGCGATTGCTATTTTCCCGGGAATGGGAGTAATTGCGGTTTTCATGCTCATATTTGCATACGTGCTTTCCCATTGGCAGGTGGAGCGGTTGACGCGTCCTATTAATAAACTGGATCTTGAGAATCCGCTTGAAAATGATATGTATGAAGAACTGACACCTCTTCTTGAGCGTATTGATAAACAGAATAAACAGAAAGACATGGTTACAGATATGCGTAAAGAGTTTTCAGCAAATGTGTCGCACGAACTTAAGACACCTCTTACTTCTATTTCAGGGTATGCTGAGATTATGAAAAACGGGTTGGTGCGTCAGGAGGATATGAAGACATTTTCGGAGCGTATCTATAACGAAGCGAGCCGTCTCATTGCATTAGTAGGAGACATTATCAAGTTGTCGAAACTCGATGAAGGTAAAGTGGAGATCGAAAAGGAAGAAGTGGATTTATATGCCCTTACCGGTGAGATCGTAAACCGCCTGTCAACCCAGGCGAATGCCAGAAGAATCTGTGTGGAATTGACAGGCGAGCCTGTGATGTATATGGGAATCCGTCAGGTATTAGATGATATGATATATAATATCTGTGAAAATGCGATGAAATACAATCGAGAAGGTGGAACGGTCAATATATGGGTAGGCAGCACGCAAAAGGGAAAGAAGGTTATCGTAGAGGATAGTGGGATCGGAATCCCGGAAGAGGACAAGGAACGAATTTTTGAGCGGTTTTACCGGGTAGATAAGAGCCATTCCAAGGAGACGGGAGGCACAGGACTTGGACTGTCGATCGTAAAACATGGCGCGATCCTTCATGGCGCGGACATCCAGGTGGAGAGTGTGGAAGGAGAAGGAACCAAGATGGAAGTGACATTTTAGAGAAGATTTTTGAAAGTTATAAAAAATTATGGCATATTTTAATTGACAGAGATATGATTGTTGATTTTCTTCCAAATGTGGAAGAGTGAGTTTGTTTAGGAGGAATGTTGAAGATGGAAAAGATTATTTTATTTCACGGTACTCCTGATAAGAATGTAGTACCAACATACGGATGTGGAGATGATAAACATGATTATGGTCGTGGTTTTTATCTGACAGAAAATTTTGAACTTGCTTATTGAAAAGTATGGTATTGATACTGCGGAATATGATGTCATAAAAGGATGGAGAGCGAATGCCTCTTATTTCTATATCGCAAAGGAATTCAAAATTGGCTTATTCAAAATTACGCGAAGTAGATAATGAAATTTATGCAGTTAAATATGAGGGACTTAGTTGATTCTGATGAGAATAAAGTTATCAATGTATTCAGTACGCTTTTTTAAGGAGTGATGATAATGGAGGCTTATGCAAAGGTTTATTTAAACGATGTAGTAGAAAATCAAGGAAAACTTTTTGATTTTGTGGCACAAAATTTTCCTGATAAAGATACGATAGATTTTATTAAAACATATATGTTGAGTAAGACGAGAAAAAGCATTGATGAAGCGAAAGCGTATGTCAATACAATGGATGCAAAAGAACTATGGAGATATTTTTCTGAAACTGAAAAATATCTTTTGAAATCGGGGAAAGCGCTTGATGGATTTATACCGGACTGGATTGGTGAATTTTATGCATATTATCAATGGTATTATAATTTGCCAAGCAGTGAAGTGATTAAAAATGTTCCGATAGATTTTTTGATGAAAGCCTATCATGGACTTCACGATTTGGAACTTGAACTGGCGGTAGAAAAAGTAGGTAGAAAATAAATGAAAATTATATGTTTTCACAATCCAAATGAAGAAAACGGATATTTGAGTAATTGGTATCGCTCCTCTTTCGTAATAGAAAATATTGTGTTTTCTTCTGTGGAGCAATTTATGATGTATCGCAAAGCGATTTGCTTTCAAGATAAAGAAATCGCGGCACAAATATTGGATATGGATGATGTGGCACGAATTAAAGAATTGGGGAGGCTTGTAAAAGGGTATGATGATGATTACTGGAGTGGAATCCGACAAACCGTGGTATATGAGGGGGTATTAGCAAAATTTACTCAGAATCCAAAGTTAAAAGAACAACTTTTAAGTACGGATGATGCAATTTTAGCAGAATGTGCGGTAAAGGATCTTGTTTGGGGAATCGGATTCTCGATGAAGGATCCAGAGCGTTTTGAGCGGACAAAGTGGAAAGGGAAAAAATATTTTATGATAATAAACATATTGAAAAAAGGAGAATGAAAATATGAATGATAAAGTAATCGCAAAAGTAGCAGGAAAAGAAGTGATGGAGTCAGAGTTTCATGCTTATCTGCAGGGACTTCCTAGAGAACAGCAGGCATATATTTCCAACCCACAGTTCAAAGAGCAGTGTCAGGAACAATTTCTTTCCTTATATATGTTCGCGCAGCTGGGCGAGGATCAGAAACTTGATGAAACTGAAGACTACGCAAAGATTATCGAGAGTGCGAGAAAAGATATTCTGGCGCAGCTTGCAATCCGCGAAGTGTTAAAAACTGCAAAGGTATCCGATGATGAAATTCAGGATTATTATAAGGCAAACCAAAACAAATTCACAAAAGGGGAAACAGTGTGTGCAAAGCATATTTTAGTAGATTCCGAAGAGAAATGTAAAGATGTTCTGGCAGTTATCGAGAATGGAGAAAAGACATTTGAAGATGCTGCAAAAGAGTATTCTTCCTGCCCGTCCAGTGCAAAAGGCGGAGATCTTGGAACATTTGGCAGAGGCCAGATGGTAAAAGAGTTTGAGGATGTTGCATTTCATGCAGAAATTGGTCATGTGGAAGGACCGGTAAAGACGCAGTTTGGCTATCATTTAATTAAGGTAGAGAAGAAGAATGAAGCAGGGACGGCTTCTCTTGAGGAAGCAAAAAGTCAGATTTATCAGGAACTGATGGGGCAGAAGCAAAATGATGCTTACACTGAAAAAGTAAAAGAATTAAAAGAGAAGTATCTGGAGAAATAATATATGAGGATCATTATTTCTCCTGCGAAAAAAATGAATATGGATACAGATACGTTCGCATACCGTGACGTTCCTGTATTTCTTGGAGATACAAAAGTTCTTATGCAATGGATTCAGACGCTTTCTTACACAGAAGTGAAGAAACTATGGCACTGCAATGATAAGATTGCAGAACTCAACTATGACAGGTTTCGTCAGATGTCTTTGGAGAAAAATCTTACTCCGGCTCTTATTTCTTATGAAGGTATCCAATATCAATATATGGCGCCGGAAGTATTTTCAGAAAGGGCGTGGGAATATGTACAGGAACATCTGCGGATTTTGTCCGGATTTTACGGGGTAGTGAGACCACTGGACGGTGTTGTGCCTTATCGGCTGGAAATGCAGGCGAAGGTTAAAGTGGGAGAAGTGAAAGACTTATATGAGTTTTGGGGCGAGAAGTTGTATCGGGAAGTGCGCGGTGGGGATGGCGTGATCCTGAATCTTGCGTCCAAAGAATACAGTAAATGTATCAAGAAATATCTGACACCGAAAGATATATTCGTTACTTGCATCTTCGGAGAAATGAAGGACGGAAAAGTTATTCAGAAAGGAACACAGGCGAAGATGGCAAGAGGTGAGATGGTCCGGTTCATGGCAGAGCATGGAATGAAAAAAGTCGAAGAGATCCGGGCGTTTGACCGTCTTAACTATCAATATGAAGAGACACTGTCTTCAGAGAAAGAGTACATATTTTTGAAACAGTAAATATATGGGAGTGATACCATGGAATTATATAAAGGGCGCCCGACTGATACGACAGGGCGTGAAGAGAAAGAGATAGAAATATATAACCTGCTGGATTCTCTGGAAGTTGAATATTACCGTACAGACCATGAAGCGGTCATGACAATCTCAGCATGTGAGGAAGTGGATCAGGTGCTTGGAACCAAGATCTGCAAGAACCTGTTTCTGTGCAACAGGCAGAAGACAGCATTTTATCTGTTATTGATTCCGGGGCATAAGGCGCTTATGACAAAGGAATTATCCGCGCAGATACCAACTTCCAGGCTGTCGTTTGCATCAGGAGAACATATGGAGAAATATCTGAACGTAACGCCGGGTTCTGCCACGGTTATGGGACTTCTCTTCGATTCAGAGAAGAGAGTACAGTTACTCATTGATGAGGAGTTACTTGCAGAAGAAGAGTTCGGGTGCCATCCGTGTGTGAATACTTCCAGTATCAAGTTTCAGACAAGAGATTTGCTGGAGAAAGTGCTTCCGGCGCTTAGGCATGATTATATCACCGTACAGTTGAGTGATGGAAACGTGCAAGAGACGGAAGCGGAAGGATAGAGAGATGGCGAAGATATTATTACTAGAGGATGATGAAAATCTGAATCGCGGCATTACCTTAAAACTTGAAAAGGAAGGTTATGAGATTCTAAGTGCTGCAGGAGTAACGGAAGCAGAGCAGCTGTTTGGGGAAAATGAAATAGATTTAATTATCAGTGACATTACAATGGACGATGGCGACGGATTGACATTTTGTAAGAAAGTAAGAAAAATCAGTGATGTACATTTTATCTTTTTGACGGCGCTTGACCAGGAGGTGGACGTGGTAAATGGTTACGATGCGGGGGCGGATGACTATGTGACGAAACCTTTCAGCCTGATGATACTGATTTCTAAAGTAAATGCGCTGATGCGGCGTATTGGTGGGGAACAAGGGAGGGAACAGACCATTGGTTCCCATGATGTTCGCGTACAGTGTCGGGAGATGAAAGTCTATAAGGGTGAAGAAGAAATCTTCTTAAGTAAAAGAGAGATTCAGTTGTTGTTGTATTTTCTGGAGAATCCGAAGCAGATCATATCCAAAGAGCAGATTCTTGCCGCTGTGTGGGATATCGATGGACAATTTGTGGAGGATAATGCAGTGCCTGTGACGATCAGCCGATTAAAGAAGAGGCTCGGAGGGGGCGCTTATGAATATATTAAAAATGTCAGGGGGTTTGGGTATCTGTGGACAACGGAAGTTTGGAAGAGATGATCTGGCGCAGAGAGCGGAATTATATCTGGCTGGAGAAGGAATTGAAGAAGAATCTTATGATAAGTACTGTAGGAATTACGGTACTTTTTTCACTTTTGTTTTTTCTGAAACTGCCAGTTTTTTGGTGGGCAGTATTGTTTGTGATGACACTTCTTTTCAATGGAATATGGTGTTATTGTACTTATCGCAGAGAATATAAGGATTATTTGTCTATCGCAGCATACCTGGAAGAATTTGAAAAAGGCAATTATGAATATCATCAGGAAGAAAATTATATGGACACGGGTATTCATGCTCAGTTGACGGAACAATTAGAACGCATGGGAAATGCATATGGTACATTAAAGGAGCGTCTTGAGGAAGAGAAAGAAAATACCAAACGTTTGGTGACAGATATTTCGCATCAACTTAAGACTCCTATTGCGGCGCTGGAATTAAGTTATGAACTCATGGAGGATGAGAAACTGACAGTTGGGGAGAAACAGGAATTTTTAGAGCGTGGTGGGAAGGAAATACAGAAATTAAAACATCTTCTTGGAACACTTACGAATTTGTCTCGCATGGAGGCAGATATGATTCGGATAGAGCCTAAGGAGTGCAGCCTTAAAGAAACATTAATCCGTGCGGTCAATGGAGTGTATTTAAAGGCAGAGAAGAAGGGGATCGATGTAGAGATGACGGAATTTCAAGATATCCTCCTGAACCATGACAGTAGATGGACGGCGGAAGCGATTTCCAATGTTCTTGACAATGCGGTGAAATACTCTTCTTTCGGAAGCAAGATCCAGATTCGTGTAGAACCGCAGGTGTCTTATGTATTTATCGAAGTAGAGGATGAAGGTATTGGAATCTTAAAGGATGAATACCAAAATATTTTCAAACGCTTTTGGCGCGGAAGCCGTCCGGAAGTGAGCGGACAGGAAGGCGCGGGAGTGGGGCTTTATCTTGTGCGACAAATATTAGGAGAGCAGGGCGGCAGTGTGCGTGCACTTGCGTCACGCAGTGGGGGAACAGTGATACAGATGATGCTGCCGAAGAAATATGAAGTGAAGTGTCTCTAAAGATAACAAAAATGTTATTCTTTCTGAAAGTGTTTTGTTAGAGTCGTGTTTTAGAATGACAATCAGAAAGGACAGAAAGAAAGGAGACAAAAAATATGAAAGCAATTTTAGAGACCGTAGATCTGGTAAAGTATTACGGTGATGGTGACAGTCAGGTCCGTGCCATTGATCACACGGACATACAGATACGGCACGGAGAGTTTGTGGCGGTAGTAGGACGTTCCGGGTCAGGAAAAAGTACGCTGCTTCACATGCTGGGAGGATTGGACAGACCGGATAGCGGAAAGGTTATGATTGGCGGCAGGAATATATTTGAGTTAGAGGATGAGCAGTTGGCAGTGTTCCGAAGAAGAAAAATCGGATTCATTTTTCAGGATTACAATCTGATCCCTACGCTTAATGTGTGGGAGAATATTGTTCTTCCAATCGGTCTTGATGGGAAACACGTGGACAAAAAGTTTGTTATGGACATTATTGAGAGTGTAGGGCTTGCGGATAAATTAAAATCCCTTCCCAATACGCTCTCCGGCGGACAGAAACAACGAGTGGCGATTGCCAGAGCATTAGCGGCGCGTCCGGCGATTATCCTTGCTGATGAACCTACCGGGAACCTGGACTCTAAGACGGAGATGGAGGTTATGTCTACGCTTAAGACATGCGTCAGCAAATACGGACAGACGTTAGTTATGATCACCCATGATGAGACGATTGCGCAGATGGCAGACAGGATCATCATCATTGAGGACGGTAAGGTGGTGAGATAGATGAATATTATTACAACTACTGCATTATCAAATTTCAGGAAAAATAAGAGCAGAAATATATTGATCGGGGTTGCCATCGGGCTGACTGCACTCCTTTTAACTGTTGTACCGACGGTTGCATTTGGCTTAATAGATGTGCAGTTTCGGGCAGTCGAAAAAGTTTATCCGACCTTTCATGGGATGTATCGAAATGTAGAGTATGATGTGGTTCAGGAAATGCTGGAAGATGATAGATTTGAGGAAATCGGACTTAGAGAAGACGCAGCGTATGTGTATTGTGAAGAGGATTCGGATATAATGATGCCAATGCTTGCTTGTGATCAGACGGCGATTCACCTTAATAGGCAGAAACTTCTGGAAGGAAGATTTCCGGAAGCAAAAGATGAGATTGTGGTAAGCCACGGATTCCTTGATGTGATGGGACTGTCCGGAGATGTGGGAGATACGGTCGAAGTGCCGTTTCAACCTGTGACGAGTGAAGGAAAAGGAATGATGCAGACGCAGACATTTACCATAACAGGTTTTGTGGAAGATACAGAGCAAGGAATCAAGCGAGGCATTTATTCCGTATATGTAGCATCAGAGTTTGCAGAAATGTTGCAAGGGAATGAAGAACGGATGTTCCGGGTATATTTTCGGATGTCAGGAGCGGAAGGTAAGATCACGGATGACATAGAAGCGGAAATGAAGGAGATTGCAAAGGACTACGGCATGAAAGAATCAGATGTTGTAGAGAATGGAACATACCTTATGGCAACTTATATTGATCCGAGTTTCTATACAGGAATTGCCCTTGTAGTGCTGGTAGTCGTGATAGCTGGAATTTTAACCATTTACAGTATTTATTATGTGTCCATGCTCAATAAAGTGCAGGAATATGGACGTTTGCGGGCAATCGGAGCAACGAAGCGGCAGATAAGAAAACTGGTATTCAGGGAAGGATTTGCGGTGTATGTGCTGGCAGTTCCTGTTGGAATCGTATTGGGAGCCGCCATGGGTATTTTCATTATTTCTGCTATGATCCACGATGCGCCGGGAACTCTTGATAATGTTATGCTGCAGTCAATGGAACAGGTGTGGACGGAGAAAGAAGTGACATTGATCAAATGGCAGGTAATTCTTCTTGCCGCTCTGGTCAGTTTTGTTACCGTATATCTTTCTTTACTTCGTCCCATGCAGATTGCAGGTAAAATATCTGCGATTGAGGCAATTCGTTTTCAGGATGAGAATAAGGCAAAGAAGAAACTAAGAACTGGTTATGAGGAAATTAGTACAAGAAAATTGATGGCAGTAAATCTGGGGAGAAATAAGAAGCGGACGATAATCACAATCTGTTCACTGGGCGCTACAGGTATACTTTTCATGGTAATTGCTACGGTACTTAGTTGTATGAACCCGAAGGTTATGGCAGATGATGCCGTGAGAGGAGAGATTTCCATAGGGGTTGATTCGTGGGAAGGCGATGAGATGCATCCAGAGCATGCCCTTAAGAATATTCAGAAGGATAATCCGCTGACGGAAGAATTTCAGAAGCAGATAGAAACGATTGATGGTGTGGAGAAGATTGAGACTGTAACTTATGCAAGAGTAGAACTTTTAGAGGTGAAAGAAGACGATGGACGACCGTATCAGGGGGGAATCAGCGGTATATCAGACGAGGCGCTGAAAGAAATAGAGCCATATCTGGAAGAGGGATCTCTTTCGGATCCGGCCCTTTCTGACGGAACCGGGATCATTATAGATTCCGTATATGAAAAACTGTACCCAGAAGTAAAGCAAGGACTGGGGGATACATTTCATGTGCGAATCGAGGACGGAGATACGATGCATGAGAAGGAACTTAAGATAGTGGCGGTCGTTCGTGCACCAGGCAGCCTGATCCCTGGCTGGATGAATATGAGAAGTAATGTATTGCAGAGTTTGTGCCAGGCAGATCTTTCAGGTCGGATGAACATTTGGGTAGAAGAAAATAAGACCAAGACGGTTACTGAGGAAATACGAAATCTTGTAGAGCAGCAGGAATTTTTGGAAATGACTACATGGCAGGAGGTCTATGATGAGGGTGAGAATGTGATCGGCTACACGATGTATGGCTGTTATGGGATGCTTTTTGTCTTCGGACTTATCGGAATCCTGAACCTGATTAATACCATGATAAACAGCGTGCATATAAGGCGAAAAGAGATCGGCGTGATACAGGCAATTGGCATGTCGGGACGGCAGACCAATCGTATGCTGCAGATGGAAGGATTATTTTACACTGCAGGAACACTTATTGTCTCACTTGGAATCGGAAGTGTGGCAGGATACGGCGTATTTCTGTGGGCGAGAGCAAATAGTATTATGTCTGTGAAGTTCTATCATTATCCGGTATTCCCGGCAGCAGTTCTGGTGGTAGCGGTGTTGGTAGTACAGTTTTTAGTGGTATATTTAATTCATAAAAATCTGAAGAAACAGAGTCTGATAGAAAGGATAAGAATTTAATTTAATCTAATCCGGGACGGGGTAAATCTAAATTTACCCCGTCCCGGATGGATTCATTTACCTGCTTTTTTGTTTTATTCCTAACATTGTAAAAATGTATCCGACTATTCCAATAAAAAGTAATCCTATTAAGGAGACAGTAATAAATTGCGTAAGGCTTAAATCTAAGAAAAAGATGCCTATACATAACAGGAAAAAGGAATTCGAATTTGAGCCGCCATTTTGGCTTCTGCCGTAGAAGAAAGGAAGGTTTTTCCATCTTTCAATGATAAACATGATAACTCCTATGAGAATAAAAATAAGTCCTAACTGATTATTCCATGGGAATTTACCAAAGCCATTTTCGCTAAAAACATAAGGTCTGATCAATTTTAAAATAACGGATACAATTAAGAAGAATAAACTTCCAACCAAAAGAGTTATCTTATTGTCTTTGCTCATAACGATCCCTCCTTATTTTAGAAATAATATTTGAAATCTTTATTGTTGCATTTTTAATTTTTCTTATGATTATAGTATACACTTTTATACACACAACGTCTATATACAGACATTATTTTTTGGAATTTTGGGAGGATTTGAAGAATCCCGGGTTAGGAAGTTCTTGACATGAGTATGAAATCGGACTATAATAGGAATTGCAAGTACGAAATCAGACTTATGTGTGGAGGTATGATATGCATTTTTCGATGGGCTGGGAATTAAAGGAATACAATCGGATTTATAAAGAAATGAACAGTATATATCACGACATTGCACTGAAACTGGGGCTGTCAGACAGTGCTTTTGATATTTTATATGCAATCTGTCAATTAGGAGATGGATGTCTGCAAAAGGATATTTGCGAAATGACTTTCCTCAGTAAGCAGACGATTCATTCGTCTATTCAGAAACTGCAAAGAGAAGGCTGGCTTAGGCTGGAGCAGGGAAAAGGGCGCAATATGCATATTTATGTAACAGAAAGAGGAGCATGGCTGTTGGAGGAGAAGATACGAAAGGCAATTGAACTGGAAGAACGTTCTTTTGAAGATATGTCGGAAGAAGAGGTGAAGGAATTGCTGCGACTGAATGCAAAATATACAGCGCTTCTTCGGAAAAACAGTGGAGGTTTATTATGAGAATCCAATTATCGGATCACTTTACATACAGGAAATTAATGCGGTTTGTGATGCCGTCTATTATTATGATGATTTTTACATCCATCTATGGTGTGGTAGATGGACTTTTTGTGTCCAACTTCGTAGGAAAAACGGCATTTGCAGCAATCAATCTGATCATGCCGTTTTTAATGGGAACCAGCGCTGTCGGATTTATGATAGGGACGGGAGGCAGTGCGATAATAGCGAAAACTTTTGGAGAAGGTAAGAACGAAGAAGCAAATGAATATTTTTCCATGCTTGTGTATGTGACAGTCATTGGAGGAATCGTGATTGCGGTTGTCGGATTTTTGTTTATCCGACCGATCAGTATTGCCCTTGGAGCAACTGGAGAACTTCTTGAAAATTGTGTGGTGTATGGTCGGATCTTGCTTATATCACTGACGCCTTATATGATGCAAAATGTATTTCAGAGTTTTTTTGTGACGGCGGAAAAACCGAAACTGGGGCTCCATGTTATCGTAGTGGCAGGTGTCAACAACATGATTCTGGATTTCCTGTTTATCGTTATCTTTCAGTGGGGTCTTGCCGGAGCGGCGCTTGCAACTGCAATCAGCGAATTTGTCGGAGGAACATTTCCATTAATCTACTTTTTCAGGGAAAATAACAGTCTGTTGAAACTTGGGAAATTTCATTTTCACGGACGAGTGCTGTTGAAAACATGCATGAATGGATCTTCGGAATTGATGACAAATCTGTCGCTGTCGGTGGTAAATTCTCTGTACAATCTGCAACTTCTTGCATTTGCAGGGGAAAATGGTGTAGCGGCTTATGGAACGATCATGTATGTAAACTTTGTTTTTATATCTATTTTCCTCGGATATTCAATTGGAAGTGCGCCGATCGTAGGTTATCATTACGGTGCGGGAAATCATGAGGAACTTAAGAATCTGACCCGCATGAGTATCACCCTGGTAGGTTCTTGTGGTGTGGCACTTTTGGCGCTCGCACAACTTCTTGCAAGACCTTTGTCGATGGTGTTCGTAGGATATGATCCAGAGTTGTTCGCTATGACAACCCATGGGTTCCGAGTATATGCACTGGACTTTTTGATTGTTGGATTTAATATTTTTGGTTCAGCATTCTTTACAGCGCTAAGCAATGGTGCGGTGTCTGCGATCATTTCTTTTCTGCGGACGCTGGTATTCCAAGTGGCAGTGGTGCTTTTCCTGCCATTGTTGCTTGGGATCGACGGCATCTGGATCGCGGCAGCAGTGTCCGAAGTGTTGACACTTTTTATCACGGTGACATTTTTTGTGAAAAAACGAAAACAATATCATTATGCGTAAAATGCAAAAGGGGACAGGGTAAATTGAATCTGGGACGGGGTATTTTTAAAAATACCCCGTCCCAGATTCAGATTTCATTAAAATCCTCCGTCGATTCCGATTATCTGCCCGGTCAGATAGGAAGGGGCGTGTGCCAGATCCCAGATCATCTGTGCGGTTTCCTCAGAAGTGCCGAATCGTCCGGCGGGAATATCGTATTCTAACTGTGCACGTTCTTCAGCGTCGAGTTGTCCGTTCATTGTGGTGTCAATGACGCCGCAGGCAAGTGCGTTGACCTGAATATTACTTGGCGCCAGTTCTTTGGCAAGTGCCCGAGTCAGTCCGTTGACGCCGGATTTGGAAGCGGAATAAGCAACCTCGCAGGAAGCCCCCACAGTTCCCCATATAGAGGAAATGTTGATGATTTTTCCGCTTTTTCTGCCTATCATTCCGGGAATAGCGGCGCGGCAGCAGTAGAATACGGAAGAGAGGTTGGTGTCTAAAATCTGTCTCCATTCTTCATTGCTCATATCGCTAAGAAGTCCGATGTGGGCGATTCCTGCATTATTCACAAGAACATCGAGCGCGTCACAAGTTTTGTGAATCTCTTCAAACATTTTTTTTACATCATCGGGATTCCCGATGTCACCTGCGACAAGAGAGCAAGTTCCTCCGTTGTCTGTTATCTGTGTCTGTACATCTTTCAGATTTTCGATAGATTTTCTGCAGTTTAAAAATACATGATATCCGTTTCTTGCAAAGAGAAGTGCAGTGCTTTTCCCGATACCTCTCGATGCTCCGGTCACAAGAACATATTTTACAGCCATGAATCTTCCTCCTAAACTGATGCCCGGCAGTTTTGTCTTCCTGTTGGTTTGGACTAACATGCAGGATACGCATCAGATATGTAGAAACTATTATACTATACTCAGGGAAGAAGTACAATTTGACAAAGGTAAAATATAATAAAAATTAAGTGTGCAGCGTTGATATTTCGGAATGTAAATATTATAATATGAAATATTAACATAACATAAGTTTTGTGATTGCCGCATAGAAGATGATCCAAAGGATCATCAGATAGAAAGTAAATAGATAATATAAAGGAAAAAGACGACTATGCTATCAAAATTCAGCGTGAAAAAGCCTTATACAGTTGTAGTCGGGGTTATATTGATCCTGATTCTCGGCGTGGTGTCGTTTACAAATATGACCGTAGACCTGCTGCCGAGCATCAATCTTCCGTATGCGCTTGTTATGACTACATATCCGGGAGCGAGCCCGGAGGAAGTGGAAGAGATTGTGACCAGGCCGATCGAACAGACGATGGCGACGGTGAGCAATATCAATGACATACAGTCCGTATCTTCTGAAAATGCATCTACGGTCATCCTGGAATTTGATCAGACGGCAAATATGGATTCTGTCACGATCGAGATGCGGGAAAGTCTGGATCAGATCAGTGGCTACTGGCCGGATGCGGTGGGGAATCCGCTGATCATGAAACTGAATCCTGATATGATGCCGATACTGATCACTGCAGTGAGCGCCAAAGGTGACA
>CAYOSJ010000018.1:0-5765 GCA_964406595.1 uncultured Dorea sp. | reverse complement strand
GGAGAAGGAGCAGCGCAGCTTGCGGCGGGCGAGAGTATGTTAAAGATGCAGGAATCCCAGATGGAGGCAGCGGCAGATCAGAAAGGAGCCGCTTCCGGCGTGGGAGATATGTTGTCTGTGGAGACTGTGCGGACGATCTTAACTGCACAGAATTTCCGTATGCCTGCAGGTTATGTAACGGAAGATGGCATAGATTACCTGGTGCGTATAGGCGACAAATTTAAAAATATGGAAGAGATCCGGGACCTTGTACTTTTGGACATGGAAGGGATCGATGCGATAAAATTGTCAGATGTGGCAGTTGTGGAACTTGTTGATAACGCAGAGGAAACTTATGCGAAGATCAACGGTGAGCCGGGTGTGATGCTAAGTATCCAGAAACAGACAGGATATTCTACCGGAGAGGTGAGTGACCGTGTCCTTGAGCGGCTGTCACAGATAGAGGAACATAACGAAGATATTAATACTGTGACTTTGATGGATCAGGGGATCTATATTGACCTGATTGTAAATTCTGTGCTGAAGAACCTTATTTACGGCGCGGTGCTCGCGATCCTTATATTGCTGGTGTTCTTAAAGAGCCTGCGTTCGACATTTGTAATCGCATGTTCCATTCCGATCAGTATCATGGCAGCCATTGTGGCAATGTATTTTTCCGGCGTGACCTTAAATGTCATTTCCCTGTCGGGACTGGCGCTTGGCGTTGGTATGCTGGTAGATAACTCGATCGTTGTGATTGAAAATATTTTCCGTATGCGCCAGGAAGAAGGCATGTCGAAAAAAGAAGCGGCGATCAAAGGGGCGCGGCAGGTGAGCGGTGCGATTTTAGCGTCTACGCTTACGACAGTCTGTGTATTTCTTCCGATTGTATTTACGAAAGGAATCACAAGGCAGTTGTTTGTGGATATGGGACTGACGATCGGATATTCCCTTCTTGCCAGTCTGGCCGTGGCGCTTACGGTAGTTCCGATGATGTCCTCGGGACTCCTTAAGGTGACAGAAGAGAAAGAGTCCGGCATTTACTTCCGCATAAAAGAAATGTACGGAAACGTGCTCGCCAGATTATTAAATAAAAAAGTAATCGTTTTGATCGGAACATTTGCGCTGTTTGTAGGAAGCATTGCACTGGCGTTATCCAGGGGTACGGAATTTATGCCGCCGATGGAGAGCACACAGATCAGTATTACGCTTGAGACAGAAGAAGGAACAAGCCTTGCGGATACGGCAAAAGAAGCGGATAAGATCATGGAGCAGGTAAGCAAGATTGAAGATGTGGAAGACGTGGGCGCCCTGGTGTCTTCCGGCGATCTTATGGGAACCCGGACAGTGACCAATCAGGTACAGTTTTATGCGATCACAACAGAGACGCCGAAACTTTCGAATCAGGAGCTGAAAGAGGAGATTGAAAAACGGACGAAAGATATAGACGGCGAAGTTGTGGTAAATACATCGAATATGGATATGAGCGCGCTTGGAAGTTCGGGAGTGAACATCCAGATTAAAGGAAGAGATCTGGATAAACTTCAGGAAATCGCAGGAGATATCAAAAAGATCGTAGAAAAGACGAAGGGAACGCAGAATGTTTCCGATGGCACGGAAGAAAATACAGAAGAACTCAGGGTGTCGGTAGACAAGGCGAAGGCAACTGCCCACGGGCTTACCGTAGCGCAGGTATATCAGGAATTATATAAAAAACTGGCAGAACCGCAGCCGGCAATGAGCCTTGGCACAGACACCGATGACTATGATGTGTACATTGTAGATGATGCAAATGAGAAACTTACAAGAGCAGATATCCGAGACATGGTTTTAAATGTAGAGAAGCAGGACGGGACAACGGAGGAAGTAAGACTGGCGGAGGTGGCGACATTTGAAGATGGATCGGGTCTTCCGTCCATAAACCGAAGTGCCCAGAGCCGTTATATGTCTGTGACGGCAGAGATCGCGGACGGCAGCAATATCGGTCTCGTGGCAAGGGAGATTCAGAAATCTCTGGATGCTTATAAAGTTCCCGAGGGTTATGAAGTGAAGATGACCGGCGAGGACGAGACGATCAATGAGGCTATGGGAGAGTTGTTAAAAATGCTTGCCCTTGCGCTGGTATTCATGTATTTGATCATGGTGGCACAGTTCCAGTCATTGAGATCGCCGTTTATCATTATGTTCACGGTGCCGCTGGCATTTACAGGAGGACTTTTGGCGTTGTGGATCTCCGGCATGTCTGTCAGTGTAATTGCCATGATCGGTTTTGTCATGCTCTCCGGTATCATTGTAAATAACGGTATTGTATTCATTGATTATACGAACCAACTGATCGCAGAAGGATCAGAGCAGCACAAGGCTCTTGTAGAAGCGGGAAAGACAAGGCTTCGTCCGATTATCATGACAGCACTTACAACGATCCTTGGATTGTCAACAATGGCAGTCGGATTTGGAATGGGCGCGGATATGGTACAGCCGATGGCAGTTGTAACGATCGGCGGGCTGATATACGGAACCTTATTGACACTGATTGTTGTTCCATGTATTTTTGATTTATTCCACAGGAGGAAGAAAAATGATTAACCGGGCGATTGAGTTTGCGACAAAGGCGCATGAAGGACAGTTTCGAAAAGGGACAAAGCGGCCGTACATTGTACATCCCATGGAGGTGGCGGACATCGTATCATCCATGACGAAAGATGAAGAGATCATAAGCGCGGCGGTGCTTCATGACACGATTGAAGACTGTGAGGGTATCTCTCAGAGAGTGCTGGCGCAGTTGTTCTCTGAGCGTGTGGCAGATATGGTCGCCAGAGAAAGTGAAGACAAGTCTAAGACGTGGATGGAGAGAAAGACGGCAACGATTGAACATCTTCGGGATGCCTCCAGAGAGATACAGATGATCGGGCTGGCGGACAAGCTGTCTAATATGCGGGATATTGACAGAGACTATCCAGTGTTCGGAGAAGAACTGTGGAGCCGTTTCCGTATGAAAAATAAGGAGACCATCGGCTGGTATTATAAAGGTGTAAGAGATGCAGTGGCAGATACATTCAGGGGCGTAGAAGCATTTGAAGAATATTGCAGGCTGATTCAGAAGAATTTTGGTTAAAGGGGACTGGAATTATGAGAAAAGTAAAGTGGGGAAAAACAGGAGTAGAAGTACCTTCCGTTGTCGTAGGGTGTATGCGTATTGCAGATATTCCGGTGAAACAGGCGGTGAAATTGATCCATACAGCGTTAGAGAATGGAGTGAATTTTTTCGATCATGCAGATATATATGGAAGAGGTTTGTGCGAGGAAAAGTTCAGAGAAGCCGTTCAAGAAGCGGGCATAAGTCGTGATGAGATATGGATCCAGTCTAAGTGCGGAATTGTACCGGGCAAGATGTATGATTTTTCTAAGAAGCATATCATCAGATCTGTGGAGGGAAGTCTTAAGAGACTGGGAACAGACCACCTGGATTCCCTTCTTTTACACAGACCGGATGCGCTGATGGAGCCGGAAGAAGTGGCAGAAGCATTCGATGAACTGGAGGCTTCAGGAAAAGTGAAGTATTTTGGCGTGTCTAACCATAATTCTTCCCAGATAGAACTTATGAAAAAATATATCAGACAGCCGCTGGTGGCAGATCAACTGCAGTTTGGACCGGCGCATGCAGGAATGGTTAGAAGTGGGATAGAGGTAAATATGATGACCGATGGCGCTATTTGCCGTGATGATGAAGTCTTAAATTATTGCAGGCTTCATGACGTGACTATCCAGGCGTGGTCGCCATTTCAGTATGGAAGGATCGAAGGCATCTTTTTCGGCAATGAAAAATATGCAAAGTTGAATGCAAAGATCGATGAGATTGCCGGGAAATATAATGTGAGTAATACCTCTATTGTAACTGCGTGGGTGCTGAGACATCCTGCGCGTATGCAGGTGCTTGCGGGAACGATGAATCCAGACAGGCTGGAAGAGATCTGCCGCGCGATGGATATAGAACTTACAAGAGAAGAATGGTATGAGATCTATCGGTCAGCGGGCAACATCCTGCCATAAAAAACAGGAAATCCGCCTCCGGATCTTAAATCCAAGGATCGAGGCGATCACAGCCTTGATAATCGTCGTTGGGATAAAGGGAAGCACGCAGGCAGAAAAACCTGTCATAAGAGTGCTTCCTGTGACAAGGGAGAATACGATGGTTCCGATGGCATAATTTACAACATTTCCTGCGATCAGACACAGGATAAAGCCCCGGTTTACATTTTTAAATTTTTCCACACCGAGACCGATGATGTACGCCATGAGCGGAAAAGACAGGATAAATCCGCCGGTAGGTCCGACAAGACATGGAACACCCCCGGTAAAATTAGAAAATACAGGAAGACCGATCATTCCAAGGAGCATATAAATGAGAGCAGTAAATGCTCCTTTTTTTGCGCCCAGTATAATGGAGACCAGCATAATGGCGAAGGTCTGCATCGTCATAGGCACGCCAAGGGGCATAGGGATGGTTATCTGAGCCATGATGATAGTAACGGCGGTGCAAAGGGCAATAGAACATAAGTCAGTAATCTGTAATTTTGAACTGGTCATATATAAGCGATCTCCTTTTGAAAGATTTTACAGATATAAGTATATAAGGAGAAAGGAGGAATGTCAACTTAAAAAATAAATAGGTTTACAACACGGAATAATAAAGAGCATAAAAGACTAAAAAAATCAGTTATTAGTATAAAGTTTCGGCAAATTTCCCCACAAAAGTGTAAAATTATGTATAATAGTTAGTATCAGAGATATCAGGAGTAAGCCAATGATCATTAGTGCAAGCAGAAGGACCGATATTCCGGCATTGTACCCGGAATGGTTTGTAAACCGTTTGAGAGAGGGATCTATTTTAGTTCCCAATCCTTATAATCGAAAAAAAGTAAGCCATATCCGGCTGACGCCGAATACGGTAGATTGTATTGTCTTCTGGACGAAGAATCCGGAACCGATGATACCATATCTGAAAGAAATTGACGGAATGGGTTATCAGTATTATTTTCAGATGACGCTTACGGATTATGAGGAAGATCTGGAACCAGGGCTTCCGGAAAAAGAAGAATTGATGGCTACATTTCTCATGCTTAGTGAAATGATCGGAAAAGAGCGGATAGACTGGCGGTTCGACCCGATACTTCTGACAGATAAATACACGCCTGATTATCATGAGGAAAAGTTCGAGTCTATGTGTCAATGGCTTCATAAAGCAACACAGCGGTGCACGATCAGTTTTATAGATTCTTATGGAAAAAAGATTTATCCAGAACTTAACAAAGAAGAGATGGAAGAGATGGCAAGTCGATTGTCAAAGATCGCGGCAAGATATAAACTTCCATTATATACATGTGCAGAAGCAATAGATCTGTCAAAATACGGGATCAGACAAGGCGCTTGTATTGATAAAGAGAGAATACAAAGACTTCTCGGATATAAGTTAGATATTAAAAAAGATACCGGGCAGAGAACACAGTGCAAATGTGTGGAAAGCCTGGAGGTAGGCATCTATAATACATGCACGAACGGGTGTAAGTATTGTTATGCAACAGCCTCACAGGAAAGCGCACAGAAAAAACAAAACCAGCACGATCCACAAAGCCCGCTTTTTATAGGCAATCTGAGAGGCGATGAAGTAATAACAAATAAAGGGATCCGGTCGAACAGAGATTACCAGATGTCATTGTTCGATTAAATTGGGACAGGGTAAAATGAATCTGGGACGGGGTAAATTTAAATTTACCCCGTCCCAGATT
>CAYOSJ010000017.1:0-29252 GCA_964406595.1 uncultured Dorea sp. | reverse complement strand
TATAGGGGAAGTTTGCGCTTTTTGGGCTACCCAGAAAGTATTGTTTCAGAGTAAGTAAAATGACTCTTGCCTCGTATGGACGAAGCAATCCCATTTTATGCACTTTGTAGTTGGAAATCACTTCTTCTCCTTCTACTTCATCAAACAGTTTGCATGGCTGCTCCTGATCGGTAAAATTACAAGCCACTATCAATTTCTGATTGTCCCAATACAGGCTGTTCCATGCCTTATCCATACCCTTCTGCCATTTATTTAAAGTCGCCTTTAACTCTTTCAGTGGAACCTTTTTATTAGTCCATTTATTAATGATTCTCTGACGAATACTATTTTAATCGTTGTTTTAAGAAAGCACTTGGCATCACTCCCGCAAAATATAGAAAGAGCAGAAGTATCACCTGAATACCTCTGCCTTTTACAGTTTCTTCGATATCTGCAAGTTGTGCGTCTGTATCCCCACAACCTCAAATCAACTCTGTGCCGCCGATATGCTGCGCCTGATCTGCAACAGCAGAAGCACCATACTTACGCCCAACAAGATATGCCCGATCCCGGCGATGCCGGATATTACCGCGTTCATGCTGAAGGAAAGTGTGGGCACCAGCACCTGGACCACTCCCCGTACGACAAGCATCACAGCGGTCAGATTCAGACCAGTATGATAGACAGCCAGTACCCGTCCAGTTTTTATGCTGGTGAAAGAAAAACTCTTTTCCAACAGAAGAAGCAGCAGAAAAAACATCATGCCTAGCAAAAAATAATGAGTATGTACCACAGAGAGGGTTGTTTTGGCGGTAAAACCGTTGAATTTGGTAAACTCCCGGTAAAACACGCCGCCTGCCATCGCAAGAACAGCGTACAGCAGAGCCGTATTCATATAGCGTTTCATAGTCCTTACTTGCATAGTTTATTCTCCTTTATGTTTTATTCTAAACCCTGGCGGCGGCAAACACCGCCCTGCCATAGTTACGACCAAACAACAATCCAGCCACCAGAAGGGAAGCACCCAGACCGGTATAGAAAACTGCGATAAACCGCTCTGGCGCGAGTCCGCTTGCCCGCAGACCGATGCCGCCGGTTATCATTACTGCCATGATCGCAAATGCTTTTCCATCAAAGAACTTCAAAAAAAAATGCCGTTCTTCCAAATAGGCGCTGATTCTAGCGGTATGCTTTTTTACCAGTTTTCCAAAAATAAATCTTTGAAACACCACAAAGACCAGTACAGACAACAGACAATTCAACACGGTAAGATAGGCTGGATAAGCCATCAGACCGATACGAAAAATATTAAAGCCCGCCGCGCTCCACACCAGACAGGCAAGCATCAGCAGCGTATTCCGTTTTACTTTCATAATCCGCCTCCTTTAATGAACATTGTTCAACTTACAGATAAAAAATGCCACGATTCCGTGGAATTCTAATAAAGAGTCCTGCAGACAATCTCCAGTACAGCGGCAGGATCATAGTCCTGCCTCAGCAAAGCAGACAACATCAGAGAAAATAAGACATCCGCAAATCTTTCTACTGTAAACTGCTCCGAAAATGCATCAGCACGAATCCTGGTATCTCGCTTTAAGACGGAACACAGCACATCCAAAATATGCTGCCAAGTCTGCTGCATTCTCCGTTTCCCATCAGATTTGTCCTCCTGCATAAAACCCAGGGAGTGTAACGTAAAAAATCCAGGATATTGTTTGTAGCCATATTCCATCCGCCCATACATCCAGACAATACAGGTCCAAGTGTCCTGAAACACAGCCTTATCCTCAGGGCGCTGGAAAATCTCGCACCAGACGCTTTCTACCGTAGCGCTCACCAGCGCTGCTTTAGAATCAAAATAATTGTAAATGGACCCCACCGATACCTCACAGGCCGCCGCAACAGAACGAATATTAATCGCAGACCAGCCCTGCTGCTGAATCAATTTCCGGCTGGTTCTCAAAATATCCTCTTTTGATGTTACAACTGTATTCATTCAATCACCTCAATATGAACATCGTTCATTATAGTGTTTCACATTCATATTGTCAAGTATTTTTATATTCAAATTCAAAAGATGCCCTGTCTGTTTCAAAAGCAAACAAAGTATTCCCCTCTTTGCGAAATCGATAGAAAGCCCGGCAGGATGCACTTTCGTGAATTGTCCTTACCATGTCTCCCTTCGCCGGAGCCTTAAGAGGCCGTTCCGATGTTTCCAGAAGCCGGATATCCAATTCCAGATTGCCCTGTATAACCCGGACCATCTTATCTTGAAGTCTGACAACTCTGGCTCCCAGATAAGTCGCTATTCTGTACTCTTTCCCCTGCCATAATATAGCGCCTATAATACCAGTAAAATGAATTCTCATCATGGGAATATCCGCCACTGACAACATCAAAGCCCCGCCCGAAAAACAGCACTGTGTCCATACATACTCTTTCGGGAATGACCGGCCCCGGTCTCCTTCCCAATATCCCCAGGCATTCTGAAAACAATATTTTTGTCCATTGATACACACATTTCCCCTGACCGTATGACGCATACTCCGCACACTGTGGCGGCATTCCATAAATGGCACTAACGCAAACGGCCCCATAATATCATATTTTAATGGGAAAAGGGGACCAAAATCCAATTTTCCCCTGATGTTTAGCTGTGATGTGTGTATTGCCAGATGAATACCTTTTTCACCGAATCGGTTGTCTCCAATAAAAATATTCCTTCTTGTTCGTCGAAATGAATCTGCAGCGAACATAACTGTCCAGGCATCATGATCTGTAATAACCTGAATAGAACAGGTGCGTTTATTCCTTTTGTTATGAACGGCAGGTATCACCGCTAAAGTCTGTGTATCAGATTGACATTTCAAATACCATCCAAAAAAAGAATTATACATATACGTATCTCCATGAAAAAATAATGCTTATTTTTCCACGGATACGCGAGATTTATTCATCTTACAAAGCCTTATTGATTCTTCTATCCATAGGACAGCAACTGCTAATATTTGAAGTGAATTGCTATCGGACAGATCTCTGCTCTGGTACCTACACGCATATTAGGGCCAAAAAGTCCGACACCTGAAGTGACAATATTGTGCATCTGATCTTTTTTCAGATAGCCGCAGGCATTTTCCCACATCAGATTAATCGTTAGATTACCCGGGAACATCTGGCCATCATGCGTATGGCCGCACAGATCCACATCTACGCCAGCATCTGCCAGTTCCTCAAGTTCTCTCGGTTCATGTTCAATAACGATTACCGGTTTTGCAAGATCCAACTTGGCCGTGATCTCCTCCGGAGATTTCCGTTCATCATTCCCCAGGCCAGGACGTTCATAATCCGGTCTGCCATATAGATAAAAACTATCATCGACTAATACTGCCTCATCCTTCAGAAGCCGGATATTAGACTTCTCCATGAATTGATCCATCTCCCGACTGCTGCTCTTTCCAGCCTCGCCGCCAAAGGTGAATCCAGCCAGGATCGGCTCCTGGATATCGTGATTGCCATAGCAGGCATACACGCCATACTTGGCCTCAATTCCACTTAGAATCTCTGTCAATTTCTCCGGATTCTCCAGTGCTTCATATTCATTATCAAATATATCGCCCGCAATCACTACCAGATCTGCGTCCTGCTCATTGATCAGTTCCACCATCTTGGTCATATGTGTAATGCCAATATTATAACCAAGATGCAGGTCAGCGATCAATACAACATTCAGAGAGTCCAAATTTCCTGCCGCTTTATCAACAGTCACCTCATAAGGGGTCACGCGGATAATTCCCGCATTAACAATTCCCCACATACTGAATACACTAACAATGACCGCGCAGACCGTCCCTACAACCGCAAAGTGCTTCTCTGAATGAACCTTGCGGATACTTTTTCTTTGTACCAGGCACAATACCAGACAGACTATCTCTGCAACCATAACAGCCAGCACCAGATACAGCAGAACCCCCAGCCAATAATTACTGATCAGCTTCATGACCCTTCTTGTCTGCCCAACTGGAATGACAAAGGCAATAGGAATAGAAAATGCAAAAAAAGCATAAGCCAAACTTACAACTATACGCACCGACCGTTTCCTGAATACCGGAGCACATATACCTGCCCATTTTAAGATCCGAAATAAAAGGTATCCGTTTACAAAAAGATATACCGGTGCTAAGTACAGCGCTATCACACCACACCTCTATGACAGTTGTTCACTATTTCAAACGATTCCTTTATAGAAGCGCCTGTATAATCAGTGATTCCCTTACCCATATTCGGGTGTTCCTTTGAATATATCTGATCACCGCTAAAGGCAATCAATAAGATCACACAGAGAGGAACCGCATAGCGGTATTTCATTCTTCTCAGATAGTTATCCAGAAGCGGAGCCGCTGCATACACAATCGCCATACCACCCACACCGAATACCAATAATCCTTCCGCACAAATGCGTCCATGAAGATTCAGAAAATATCCACTGTAATCCCACCATTTCTGCCCACCGTGTGTAATCTCCAGATAATATGCGGTAAAATATTCCACACAGCCGCAAAGAATCACTGTAGAAAAAAACTCTAACACCGGTTTCTCCCGGAACTTATTCAGGATTACCAGGATCAATACACCGCCTGTACCATAGATCGGCAGCCAAGGACCATGCAAAACACCACGGTTTACAAACTCCCCGTCAGAGATCAGATGAAGGCTTACTTCCCATGTCCATCCGATGAAGGAAAAAATAAAAAAGAGTAACACTAATGACGGAATAGAATAATGGCGGAGATAATGAATCTGTTCCACTCTTTCATCTTTCTGATCCTCCCGTATAACTGATAATCTGCCAGGATAAGACCTGCCGGCAAGAATCTCTTTTTCTGACTGTATTTTTAACTTACGCTCTTCATTTGCCTCATATTTCTCCTCATCTTTTCTGCTTATGATTGTAATACCGAATACATTTGCTACGAATTCTCCGAATCCTGTAAGAGGAATCCTTTCCTCCTGAATCTCCGTTAATTTCATGATATCCTGATATGCTTCCTGCAAAACTGCTGTATTTGCCTTCTCAAATAGATACGTATCATTCATCAGATAGTTTCCTGCAATTTCCTGTTCTTTAGCCAACTCACGGAGCCATGCATAATACTCTGAATATGTAGCTATCTTATACTGGTTCACATAAAACAGGTTCGCGATTCCTAAGGTAAACCAGCCAAGGATATTCCATGGCATAAAAGAAAGTTCATATATGAAACATTCCATCTTATGTCCCTTCATCATCTCTCTTGACAGAATAATAGCATCTTTCCAACGGATATCCGGATTTTCCGCTACAATATAAGGAACCATATAATAAGAATATCTTTTAATGATTCCTCCCACTATAGTAAGGCACCATAAAGTGTAAAATAAAGACTTCATAAACATAACAACAGACACATTCCGCCATCTTTTAACCCTGCGAAATACAAGCATCCTCTGTATAGACACTTTTTCATAAATACGGCTTTCCAGAAAAATTCTCCTGGAAACTGCCTGATACATATTAATCAGGAAGAACCACACTAAAAAAAATACCAGCAGTGCAAAAATAATCGAAACTGCCAAGATCACATCTGTAGCCACTCCCACATTCTGTGCAGCCTTCATGATTGTTATGATGATTGAACCGGATGTCACTCCATTGACAAAAGAAGCAAAGACACCTCGACTCCTGCCCAGTACCTGATTACCTTCTCCTGATTTTGTTTTCTGTACTTCCTCTTCAGTGATGGATTGGGCTGTCTTCTGTGCACTATCAAAATCTCCGGATAATGCCTGCAGCATCTCGACCATATACGTTGCCGTATGACTTCCTGTGGCGGCACCTGTAGATAATGTTTCCTGACTTTCGCTATTCTCAGTACTTTCTGATACATCGACTTTGTACTGTTTCACAAAGTCCAGGGAATACGTAAACTCCGCACCCAGGAAAGATGCGATCAGACACACTGCAAATAAAACACCATAATGTTTTCTTACACTCTGTCTCGCTCTTTTCTTCAATCCTCTCCTTTTCATCATCTTGTTAATTCCCAATCTTTCTCTTTCCAACTGTTATTTTCTGTTACTATTTTACAATATACCACAGGTTTTTCCGGTTTTCAACATAAGAAGTCTCTGTGTTTCCGTGTATCTTCCTTCCAGCAACAGACGCGTATAGGTCTCCACTTCATCCTTGTCAAAACTAATGTCATGCAGCGTCATAATTATTGTATTTTTCACTTGCCTCGTGTATCGTCATCACAAGTTCCTCTCTTCTCAAAAAAATAAAGGCGCAGAAAAAGTCTGCTTTCTGCAAAATCTCCCAAAGGCAAGATAAGCGGAATACCGACTAAATCTCGCGGCAAAATAAATCCTTTATTGATAAGTGGAGAATCCTGACGCACAAAAGCCCCCCTTTCAATATGGTTGCAGATATTTCTTTTTCTCACCTATACTTTCTTTGCCCAGACAAAATCATGTCCCGCTACATGGACATCTTTAAGAATCATCCGATCTCCTGTAAACAGGTTCTCGAATTCTCCTTCTTCATCCATCCATGCCGTTTTGTCCTGGTGACTAAAGTTGAATAGTCCGATAAACCGCTCACCATCTATCATTCTTACAATACCAAGAATCGAATCGTCTTTCACATCATAAGTATACACGTCCGCACCGGAATTGAAAATCTTTTCCTTTCTCCGAATTGTTTCTAATTTATCAAGAGCCGCAAAAACTTTACCTTCCACAGTTGCATGATCCTTACATTTCTCTGCATTTTCCCAGTTGAATACACCACGGTGAATGTACCTGGAATCCTCCCACTTATCCGGATTTTCCTTGTAACTATAATCATTTACCTGTGCAATCTCATCACCACTATACAACATCGGAATCCCCGATTGGGTAAGCATATAGGCATGAAGCATAATGTCCATCCGGATTGCATGAGCCATCTTTTCTTCATCGGCTTCAAATCCCGCACTTTCAATACCGCACATGGAAGCCGTTGTTCCACAGAACCTTGCATCCTGAGTCACCGGGTCATCGTTATAGAGTTCTCCGCGGCTCACACTTTCCGGAAGTTTTCCTGTAAAGAAATCATTTAAAAATCTCTTATGGCAAACCTCTTCCATGCCCCACCATTTTAACGTATCAAAGTCCAGGCCCCAGCCAATATCATCGTGACACCTCAGGTAATTTAAAAATGTATATTGTTTTGGAAGGTCATTTACGATATCCATCTGTTTTTTCAAAAGCCGGACATCCTTCATAGCTATACTGCTCCAGGTAGTTGCCATGGTAGTCACATTGTAAAGCATATGGCACTCCGGTTTCTCCACCGTTCCAAAATATGGCACAACTTTTGCCGGCTCCATCACCACCTCGCCGAGCAGGATGACACCCGGACATACAATCTCGCCGATGATTCTCATCATTCGCACAATTGTATGCACCTGTGGGAGATTTCGGCAGTTGGTTCCCAGTTCTTTCCATATATAAGGCACCGCGTCGATACGTATAATGTCAATTCCCTGATTTGCAAGATAAAGGAAATTGTACATCATCTCATTGAATACCCTCGGATTTTTGTAATTCAAATCCCACTGGTACGGATAGAACGTGGTGAGCACATGGCATCCCATCTCCGGCAGATAGGTGAAATTCCCTGATGCCGTTGTTGGAAATACCTGAGGTACTGTTTCTTCATATTTTGCCGGAATATCATAACTATCGTAAAAGAAATAGCGGCTCATATATTCGCCTTCACCATTTCTTGCGCGTTTCGCCCACTCATGATCCTCAGAAGTATGGTTCATGACAAAATCCATGCACACATTCATATCTTTTGTGTGACACTCATCTGTGAGGGCCGCCAGATCCTTCATCGTTCCCAGTGATTCTTTCACCTTGCGAAAATCTGCCACTGCATAACCGCCATCTGAACGGCCTTTCGGTGAATCCAAAAACGGCATCAAATGCACACAGTTCACATTACAGGATTTTAAGTAATCGAGTTTCCCCTGCACACCTTTTATATTTCCCGCAAAATTATCAATATACAGCATCATGCCAAGCATATCATTCCCTTTGAACCAGTCTGGATCCTTTTCCCGCTTCTCATCCCGGTTCTGAAGTTTTGCAGAGCGTTCCTTATAATATGCATACATCTGCTCACACAGTTCTGCAAACATAGAACTGTTTCCGTAAAGTTCCATGTAAAGCCAGCGAAGTTCATCATGGTTTCTTTCCATTCTTTTCTGAAATATAAATTCTTTCTTTTCCATTCTCCAATAATCGTGATCATCTGTTGATCTCTTTCTTTAAATAAATCTGATATGCTTTATATTCTCCGGTTTCCACCTTAAGCGGCATCCCTGCATTCATAAGCATATCTCCGTAATACATTTCTCCTGTCGCTTCATCCACATATCGTGCGTCTTCATCCAGTCCCTGAAGTCTGATGTAATTTACAGTCATATTCCCGTGGATCTCCTGCATGACCACATTGGCCAGAACTTCACTCTTATCTTCTGATACATAAGCCCAGGCTGCCACTTCACTCTCAAACGGATTGGTCAGACGGTAGTATCGACCATTGAAGATAAGCGGTGCATATCTGTGGTACTCTTCCACCTGAAGTCTGACTTCCCTTTTCTCTTCATCTGTCATCTTTGCCGGATCAAGTTCATAGCCAAAAGCCCCGGTCATGGCAACCACGCCCCTTGTCTTAAGAGAGATTGTACGTCCGGTCTGATGATTCGGAACTGCTGATACGTGCGCGCCCATGGAAGAAAGTGGATACCCAAAAGATGTCCCGTACTGAATCTTAATACGGTCAAGGGCATCTGTGTTATCGCTCGTCCAGATCTGCGGCGTATAGTATAGCATTCCTGCATCAAATCTTCCGCCGCCTCCACTACATCCCTCGATCAGCATATCAGGATAACGCTTCTGAAGCCTTTCCAGAAAATCATAAAGTCCGAGCACATAGTCATGCATCACCCTTCCCTGCTCCTTTGTCACGGCAGAATACACATCCCCGAGGCTACGATTGATGTCCCATTTTATATAATCGATCTTCGTTGTATCAAACACACCGCAAATCTGTTCAAATATATAATCCACCACTTCTTTTCGCGAGAAATCAAGTACAAGCTGATATCTGGAACGGTTTGGCTTTCTGCCTGGAATGACGAATGCCCAGTCCGGGTGTTCCCGGTACAGATCGCTGTCTTCATTTACCATCTCCGGTTCGATCCAGATGCCAAACATCAGATCAAGGGCATGGATCTTCTCCACCAGTTCCGCAAGAGTCCCGCCAAGCTTCTCTTCATTTACATACCAGTCACCAAGCCCTCGGAAATCATCAAAGCGTTGCCCAAACCAGCCATCGTCCATAACCAGAAGTTCCATTCCTGCCTCTTTCGCCTCTTTCGCAAGGTTATAAATGGATGCTCCTGTAAAATCAAAATACGATGCTTCCCAGCTGTTTAATAGAATCGGTCTTACGGCATCCCTGTATTTTCCCCGGCAGATATGCCTGCGGATACAGATATGCAGGTTCTGGGATAAACGATTTAACCCCTCATGCGTATACGTCAGGATCACTTCCGGCGATACAAATACTTCCGACGGTTTTAACGGATAACGAAATTGCTCTTCCTGAAGTCCTAAAAGCATACGTATCTGATTGTACTGATCCTTCTCTACCTCTCCCTTAAAACCACCGCTATATACAAATGACATGGCGTAGCAGTCACCCTGATTTTCCGTCGTAGTTTTATCTGCCAGGATCATCATCGGGTTATACTGATGGCTGGAGGTTCCTCTTCTGCTTCCAATGGTCTGATTCCCATGAACCACTGCCGTTCTCTGATAATTTCTCTCCATGGCATGACGGCCATAAAATGTGATCAGATCATAATCTCCCGTCACAAAATCAAGACACGCTGGCTGTACTTTTTCCAGATAAACCTGCTCTGCCCCCGCATTTATGATCTTTACACTTCTTGTTATAATATCTCTCTCTTCCAATACGCCATATAATAACAGCGCCTGAAGTCCTGTCGTACGATCTTCCAATAAGATTTCTAATGTATCCGCTTCTTTTTCTTCTGCATAAACTGCCGGAAGACTCTTTAAACTATATTTTCCACTTCTGCTCTCATGGCTTTTATAACGAAGATCACAGGCAAATGTCCCATCTCCATTTTGCACAATAAATGCCGGACTTCTGTAATCCCCATTTCCCTGACATGGAAACTCCTGTGGAAGTGCATCCATGGAATACGTCTTATCCTTCTCAGCCTCGTATGGATTTCCCGAAAAACCTCTGTCGTAACAGGTTATGAGATATTCCATATTACCGCTTACTTTCTTTCCATAGTAAAGATGCAGTAAAAATCCATATCGGTCAACTTTCATCTGATAAGTAGTGTTTCTCGTCTGTATGGTAAAAAGTTTGTTTTCATTATCATAAATAATCGCCATGTTGTATTCTCCTTTATGCCAGATTTATCAGCCTTATCTTAAAGAAACGACAGACAGCGCACCTCACTATTTAACTGCACCATTTACAACACCATTCAAAATCTGTTTCTGGCAGACAAGGTAGAAGATTAAAATCGGAAGTAACGCCAGTAAGTATGATGCAAACGCCAGGTTATAGTTTGTTCCAAACTGTGTCTGGAAATTAAGCTGTGCAAGGGGCAGTGTATTATTGCCTGATCCTGACATGATAACGAGTGGTGTCATGACATCATTCCATGTGCCAAGTGCCGTAAGTACAGCTACCGTTGCGTGCATCGGTTTCATGATCGGGAAAATGATCTTCCAGTATGTTGTCCATGTCGTTGCACCGTCTACACACGCAGCTTCTTCTAAGGCCACCGGAATATTGGTTAAATATCCCGAATATAAAAGTACATTCATCGGCATATAGAATACCACATATAAAAGAATAACACCAGTTCTATTTGCAATACCCATCTGTGCCGTCTGTTTTACCAGCGGCATCATGAGGATCGCGAACGGGACAAACATACCGCTTACGATGTATAAATATACAAAGTTATAAAATTTGTTCTTTGCTTTGTTTCGGCCCACTGCATATCCTATCATAGAATGGATCAGGATTGATAACACTACTGCTGATACTGTAATCAGAAGACTGTTTGCAAGTGAATGCCAGAAATCCGTTACCCGCATCGCCTCTGCGAAGTTTCCGAAACTCCATGATCTTGGAAGAGACAGAAGTCCTGAGATAGTCGTTGTCATCTCGGAAGGTTGTTTCAATGCAATTACAACTGTAAGGTAAAGGGGAAACACAACTGTGATCAGGCCGATAATCAATAAAATGGTAAGAGGCATATTCATTTTTTCTTTTACTTCCGTTTTCATTATAGCTGCTCCTCCTTCTTACTTAATACTGTCATCTGTGTAACTGAAATCGCCACAATTACAATAAAGAAGATTACCGCGTTTGCACTTTGGAAACCAAACTGTCCGCCGTCCATACCATTCTTGTAAATGAGGTATGAAATAGACTCCGTACTCTGCGCCGGGCCACCTTTTGTCAAAGACATGATCTGATCGAATACCATCAGGAAGTTTTTCATGCAAAGGACCATGTTAATTGTAAAGAAAGGCATGATCAACGGGAAGGTGAGATTCTTGAATTTTGCCCAGCCTGTCGCCCCATCGATGGAACCCGCTTCATATACATCTTCAGGAACCGTCTGAAGTCCTGAGATATAGATAATCGTGTTCATGGCAATCGCCTGCCATGCACATACGATCATAATTGCGATCCACGCATGTTTCTCGCTCGATAACATGCTTGTACTCAGTCCCTTAAGCCCCATCATTTTCATCATAGCCGGTAAAATATATGTAAAGAAGTAGTTGAATATGTAACCTACAACCAAACCACCTAAGATGTTCGGGATGAAATACGCACCTCTTAATGCACTTTTAAACTTAATCTTGCTGTTAAGTCCAAGCGCCAGCACAAGGCTTAATACATTTACTACAAGTGTTGTTACAAGCGCCAGCTTAAAGGTGAAGATATATGACTTCCCAACCCTTACATCCTGAAACAGATCAATATAATTACGAAGCCCGACGTAATCGTATCCACCGTAACCTCTGAAATTTGTGAAACTGTACATAAAACCTTTGATCAAAGGCAGTGTGTTAAAACAGAAGAACAGTATCACAATTGGTAATGTCATCAACAAAAATGTTCGTTTTCTATTGTTTGCCGCTTTCATTTTCTATTCCTCTCTTTCTACTATTTATTCTCTGCCTCGTAGGCTTCTACCTTCCGAATGATATCTCTGTTGTATCTCTGCCAGTCTTTGTCAAATTTCTTCAAAAATGCATCCACGTCTTTTCTCATTAAAAATGTCTGGATCTGCGCGTCCACAGACATTTCCGCCGGATAATAATGATCCTGATAATCTGCCATTCTTCCTTCATCAATAAATGGTTTCATACCGTCAAGCATAGATGCCAGTGAAAAAGATCCCTCTTTACATGGGACTGCGTTCTGATTGTCAATGTATTTCTGAATATTTTCATCCTCATACAGGAAATCCAATACTTCATAGATTGCTTCTTTATTTTCTGCATCTTCCATTACACAGAACTGTAAGTCGACACCTGAATTTAACTTATTTTCCGATGCATCGTTACTTCCCGGAAACACGAATGAATCAATATCCATATCCGGATTTACGGATTTGATCTGCGGCACCGCATAACTTCCGATCGTGTACATTGCAGACTCGCCATTTGCAAATCCGGTACATGCATCATTATAGTTGTATGCATACGGATCGACCGGACCATAATCAAGAATCTTCAACATTTTCTCAGCCACCTCTGCGTACTCATCCGAAAATGTTGTCTCGCCTCTATTTACCTGCTGACATACATCTACCGGAGCAAGGTCAACTGCCATAGAGTTCCACGGCGCAAGACAAGTCCACACGTCTTTTAAACCAAACATTAACGGCTGGATACCTGCTGCTTTAATCTCATCACAGAGTGCTATAAATTCATCCCATGTCTCCGGGATCTCCCAACCATGTTCATCAAACATTTCTCTATTGTAGAGGATGCCCGCTGCATTTGCCACATACGGCACTGCGTATGTACCTTCTTCCGGTACGAATTCAAGCGCCTTATCGATATCTAAATACGCCTGCTTGATATCCTTAAGACCCTCATAATCAGAAATATCCATTAAGATATCTGCATCAATGAAGTTTGAAAAGTTCACATCTCCGCCAATTCCAATAATATCAGGATTATCCTCTCTGATAAATCTTGTCTTTAACACTGTCATTGCTTCATTTGGTGAGTCGATAGTCAGATGAATGTCATCGTGCGTTGCATTGAATTCTGTCTCTACCTGATCGAAATACTTTGCAGCCTCCGGTTTATATTGCACGATCTCAACTTCAATCTTTCCCTCATGCTCCTCCTTACCACAGCCGAAAAAAATGGATGCGGTCATACATGCGAGCATCAAAAGACTCACTGCCTTTTTCATTTTACTCATCTCTCTTTTTGCTCCTTCCGTACAAATAAATCAGTTCTTTTTCTCTTAGAAAGATTATAACATCTCAAAATGCGTTTCTAAATATCCTGATTTTTACACTTTTATATCAAAATGCTATTTTTCTATATATAGTTTGAAATCATCTTGCATTTTGGTATATAATAAACAAAACAATTGGTTATGCGTGATATGGAGGGAAATTTTTGAGTGATATTTTATTTTCAGTTTTTCCAAATGAAAACTTTGTAGATTTAGGATTATATCAGTATGGCTGGGAACAGTGTGAACCTTCCCATTCCTTCGGACCTGCAGCAAGAAACCATTACGTCTTTCATTATGTGATCTCAGGAACCGGGACTTTAATGGCTGACGATGCAAATGGCATTACACAAACTTATCCGATTAAAAGTGGTCAGGGCTTTATGCTTTTTCCGGGTCAGGTCAATACTTATATCGCTGACAAGAATATCCCGTGGGAATATACCTGGGTGGAATTTGACGGGCTTCGTGCCAGGGAAGCAGTTGAATTATCCGGCATTACCCGTGACCGTCCTGTATACCATGCGTCTTCAAGGAATCTAAGAGAAGAAATGATGAAAGAGATGCTCTATATCGTAAACCATGCGAAGGAATCACCGTTTCATTTGATCGGACATTTATACCTGTTTCTTGATTTCTTTATCCGCTCTGCAGCAACCATGCGCGTGAAGCAAAACGGCCATATCCGGGATTTCTATATTAAAGAGGCTCTTGCATTTATAGAACAAAATTTCCAAAACGATATTACCGTAGAGGATATCGCAAGCACCTGCGGCTTAAACCGCAGTTACTTTGGCAAAATATTCCGCGATACTCTGGGAAAGGCGCCGCAGGAATTCCTCATGAACTACCGCATGGTAAAAGCCGCCGAACTATTGAAATTAACACAATTATCGATTTCTGATATCGGAAATGCAGTTGGATATCCAAACCAACTGCACTTCTCAAGAGCGTTTAAGAATATTTACGGAGTATCTCCAAGAACGTGGAGAAACACCAATCGATTAGGGACGTAGTATTTTATCCTTTTACTACGTCCCCAATTGATTATTTTTTCAACACAAAAGCTTCATACGGTTTTAATTCCATTTCGGCTTTGTATTCCATCCTTTCCACATTGGAAATCATGCATCTTCCTTCTTTTGTAAATTCCTGCGGTACTGTAACCGTAACCGGCTTTTCCGTAAAGTTGCACATTACAAAAAGTGCTTCATCCGCCAAACTTCTTTTGTAGGCAAATACATGATCGTCATCTCGCATATATGCCTCAAAATCACCATACACGATCACCGGCATTTCTTTGCGAAGTGCGATGAGCTTTTTATAATAATGAAAAATAGAATTCTTGTCTGCCATCGCTTTTTCTGCATTAATCTCCGTATAATTCGGGTTTACCCTGATCCAGGGTGCGCCCGTTGTAAAACCGGCTTCTTTACCGGCGCTCCACTGCATTGGCGTTCTGGCATTGTCCCGGCTTCTTGCCTTTAAACAATCCATCATACGTTCTGGCGTCATGATCCCTGCCTGGGTAAATTCCTCAAAATAATGGAGGCTTTCTATATCCCGGTAATCTTCCAGCCTGTCAAAATACGCATTCGTCATGCCAAGTTCTTCCCCCTGATATACATAAGGAGTCCCTTGAAGCATATAAAGAAATGTTGCCAGCATTTTCGCAGATACTTCTCTATATTCTTCATTATCATTTCCGAATCTTGAAACACTTCTCGGCTGGTCATGATTCCCTAAGTAAAGGCTGTTCCATGCTTTACCTGCAAGTTCTTCCTGCCATTTTATCATAATTTTTTTGAAATCCCTGAAATCAAAACGATTCGTTGTCCATTTCCCATATTCGCCATTTCCCGTATCCACATGCTCAAACTGGAAGACCATATTCAACTCTTTTCCGTCATTTCCCGCATACCTTTTTGCTTCTTCCACCGTCACTCCTGCAGTCTCTCCCACAGTCATAATGTCATATTTCGAAAGCGTTTTTTGATTCATTTCCTGAAGAAATTCGTGCACACGAGGTCCATTTACGCAATACGGTGAACTATCGCCATAAGGTCCGCCATGCTCTTCCCCATCCGGGTATGTCTGCACCTTGGAGATCATACTGATGACATCCATCCGGAAGCCATCCACGCCTTTATCACACCACCAGTTCATCATATCGTACACTTCTTCACGGACTTTCGGGTTCTCCCAGTTCAGATCCGGCTGTTTTTTTGAAAAATTGTGGAGATAGTACATATCTGTCGTCTCATCATACTCCCATGCCGGTCCTCCAAAGATCGCTCCCCAATTGTTCGGCTCTTTTCCGTCCCTGGCATCCTTCCAGATATAGTAATCCCGATATGGGTTGTTCTTTGATTTCTTACTTTCTACAAACCACGCATGCTCATCAGAGGTATGATTTACAACCAGATCCATCAGGATCTTCATCCCCCTCTTATGCGCTTCGGCAAGAAGGTTCTCATACTCCTCCATCGTTCCAAATGCATCATAGATCTTCCTGTAATCAGAAATGTCGTATCCGTTGTCATCCTGAGGAGACTCAAGCATTGGTGAGATCCAAAGTACATTTACACCAAGTTCTTTTAAATAATCAAGTTTTGAGATAATTCCGTTAATATCACCAATTCCGTCTCCATTGCTATCCATAAAACTTTTTGGATAGATCTGATATACAACACTTTCCTTCCACCATGCTCTTTCCATAATAAAATCCTCCTATTGATTCTTTCCCAATAATAGCATCAAAAATCCTGAAAAATCAATAGGTTTTTCAAGAAATTACCGTTTACATATTTAAATCTTCCACCCATTTTTTTAAAGTGTCTTCTGATACCCCTCCGTTCAGCAATTTTCCTTCTAACAACATTGCGCCGGGGCAGCTTGGTTTCAATTTGTCATTGGTCTCTCCTAAACCGCTCCCACCGGAGGTTGCAAAAGGAATGATCGTTTTGCCGGAAAAATCATAACTTTCCAGAAACGTATTGATGATGGTCGGGGCAACATACCACCAGATTGGAAAGCCCACAAAAATAATGTCATACGTTTCCATGTCCGGCAGTCGATCTGCAATGGCAGGTCGTGATGACGGATCGCTCATCTCCACAGAACTTCTGCTCTTCTTGTTCATCCAGTCCAGATCGGCGCTCGTATAAGGAATCTCCGGTTTGATCTCAAAAAGTTCCCCACCAGACACCTCTGCCAGTTTCCGCGCTGCTTTCGCAGTTACACCGCTCGCTGAAAAATACGCCACTAAAATCTTCTTACTCATAATGATACCTCCTTTATTTTCACTTGCTTTATTTTAACTTACTGTATTCTTCCTCTGAGACTGGTTCCAGCCACTCATTGGAAGTATTTTCACCAGGAATCTCTATCGCTATATGTGCAAACCAGCTATCCTTTGCCGCTCCATGCCAATGCTTGACATCTACCGGAATGGCGACCACATCTCCTGCATGAAGTTCCCAAGCCTCCTTGCCCCATTCCTGATACCAGCCACGTCCACCGGTGACAAGTAAGATCTGTCCGCCTCTTCTTTTATCTGTAAGATTTCGATAGATTGTCATCCATTCCTGCATTATAAAACATAAGCCTGTCTATAGCAAATACTTAGTTCTTATCATGAGTTATGCGTAAAAAGCATATACTTACTAAAATGTGCGAACAGGAGAACCTGAAAGTTTATCAACAGCCAGAGAAACGGTAGGCTGAAAGTAAATATCCTTTCCTTTATTGCTTTCATACATAAAATCTTTCAGCGGCTTACTCGTATATCCTGAAAAATCACCATATATTGCAAATCGTACACCATAGTTGATAAATTTCTGCAATATTTCTCCTGCCAGCCGGGAACTCAAGACAAAGAAGTCCTCGACAATGGCTTCCTTGTTAATGGCAATATTTGTGCAACTTGTTTCGTATTTTACTGTCATGATCAGGTCCAACGCAGACTGGACATCTGTAATCAGCAGTTCATCACTGCTCACAACTGCAACTTCTATATTATTTTGCTTTATAACTTCTGTTTTCATATCATACCTCCATCTGTTATTCATATATACTCTTCATCAAATGGTCCACCATAAAATCAAAAGTTTCTGCATGATCGTATGGAAGGATATCCTTATTTTTCATATTCATGATCAAAGAATAAATGACTGACATCGCCAGATCCGCATCAACTTTGAATTTCAAATATGGTTGACTTAAAAAAAGTTTCTGGCTCATTTTATTGGATTCCTCGATTTTTTTTGCCTGTTCTTCTGATAACTTGTTCATCAAAATTGTAAAATCTGTACTGTCCGAATCGTACAGAAAATTATTTTCATCATATTCCCGATAAATGAACTTTAAGGCTTCTGCAACTCCATATTTATCTTTGTGTTCTTCAATGATCTTAAATGCCGTATTACAGATTTGTTCTTGCACAGAACACAATACCTCACAAAAAAGAACCTCTTTTGATTCAAAAAAAAGATAAAATGCCCCTTTGGAGATACCTGCTCGCCTGCAAAGGTCATCGACACTCGTTTTCTTATAGCCGTACTGTGTCCAACTCTGCTTACAGGCTTCCTGCAAACTTTTTCTAATGTTTTCTTTTTCCCGTTCCGTAAAACTTCTTGCCATAAACTTTTCTCCTTTTATGACTCAAAATACTATTTTGGTCATAGTTATAATACATAGAGCATCCCTAAATGTCAAGTAGTTTCTTTAAATCTCCTCTCATATATTAAATCTGTCATCCCATTGTATGACTGTGTATGAAGCAATCTTAATTTGATCTCACTCTTTCCATTTTCAAAGAGACGGATGCCGGAGCCTAAAAGTGTCGGGATCACAGTGATATAATAATAGTCAATGAAATCTTCATTTACGAATTGCTGAACAAGATTCGCTCCACCACATACCCAGACATCTTTTCCGTTTTCTTCTTTCAGGCTTTTTGAGAATTCAACAGGATTTACATTTACAAATCGAACATGTTCAGAAGAAATATGTTCATTATGTGTGATAACATAGGTTGTAAAATCTTTATATACCCATTCTTTGGGAGAAAGTTCCGTGACAATTTGATGATAAGTATTCCAGCCCATTAAAACTGTATCAATGTTCTTTACAAATTCAGAATAACTGTCAACATTCTCATCGTCGTTGCCTTGCCCCTGCAACCAGTTAACGCTGCCCTTACTGTCTGCAATATATCCGTCAAGACTCATTGCAATAAATAAACTGATTTTCCTCATGCTTTATCTCCTTGATTTCTTCCGATTCCCTATCAAAAAAATAGACGATAGAAAACATACACCACCACAAGCGCTGCCAGACAGATTACCTGCGCCACCATGAAGCGTTCCCGTCTCTCTTCCTTCGGTTTCTCTTCTTTCTCACTCTGCTGCCCTGCCGGTTTCAAAAGTTCTCCCCATAAACTATATTTCTGCAGATTCAAAAATGCGGCCTTCCGCCCTTCTTCTCCGATGGATCTCAGAAAATCCCGCCAGTTCTTTTCCAAAAGCAAAAGCCCTTTCCTTAAATCCTCCTGCAGAGACTGATTTTTCAAAGATGCCTGGAAAAAACCCGCCTGTTCGGAATATGCTGCCTGTCTTCGGTAAACTTCGGAATCTTTCTTTTCCAGGAACTGCCTGTAGGCATATTCCAATCCCTCTTCTATCGCCTTCTGAGTGCTTCGGGTTCTCTCATAAGCATTTGTAGTCTGATAATATACCTTATAGACTCCCTTCTCGGTAAGATAGTAATCTATAAACTGATTTATCACACTTTTCATCGGAAGCCTTATTGCGCTTTCTCTTTCTAAGGTTTCAGCATATACCTGGTTCTTTATCGAAGTCATCGCAGCGAGAAGTCCTACTACTTCCTCGTTTTTCGCAGTAATATCGATATTTTTCAGAAGATTTCCGCTTCCATTCAGATGCGCGGCAAAACTATTTGCTCTCTCCAGTTCCTTTCCTGCATAAGATATACTTCTTCCTGACTCATTGCCACCGCTTAACACTGCATTTCTCTGAGCCATCTGACTCTCTCCAGAATTCTTCTGTACGCGAAATGCCTGATTGATCTGAACATTTCCCTTTCCGGCACGTTGATAAAGCACGCCCGAATCTGTCTGAGATATCCCCGATCCCTGTGCATTTCCTGATGTCTTTGAAACTGCTGCCGTCCGGCTGTCTCCACTGTTTTCCATTTCCGGCATAAAAAATCTTGAACTTTTGGAAGTGTTGATTCTTCCTCCAGAAAAAAATTCACCTGCCGACCCAGGGGAAATTCTTTCTCCGGTTGTTTTCTTATATATATCTGCTTTTATATTATTAAGCGTGTCCGTTTCTCCAAACTCTTCTAAAAATTTTACAAGTTCTTCCAGATCGATATCCAGCAATAAATTCAGTTTTTCTGCCAGTACCATGTCTAACCTTTCCTTTTGGAACGCCTGTTCTTCGCCCAATGTGTGCGTCAGGATCTCCTCCAGAAGTATCATATAAAGTTCAGACAACTCCTTTAACTGCTCTTCCAGATCCTGCCCCTGCTGCGGAATCCAGTTCAGAAACCTCTCCCACTGCTCTTTTGTGAGTTCCAGTTTCCACTTTCCCTCTGCCTCTACGAATGCCTTACCGTCTATTCCAAACCATTTACTCTGCTTTGACAGTTCCGAAGTATCCCACTTTTCCCTTATCTCCCGGCTTCGTTCGTTCTCTTTTTTCTCCTTCTGCTCCCTGTCAAGTTCTTTTTTTGCATCCATGTTCTGACGGACTACCGCTGTCAGGATCTTCTCGCCGGCTTCCATCTCTTCACTCTTCGCAGCGTTCCTTGCAGCCATTTCTACCGCATAGGTTGGCGCAGAACCGGAACCCGGTCCAGTTTCTTTTACTTTTGCCATATTCTCTCTCCGTTCTCATCATAGAGAAACTTTCTCTGTCATATATATCGACATAAGGGGAGAAGTTGTAACTGATTTATTCTCGGAAAAAAGCACCTGTCCGCAGACAGATGCCTGATTTCAAATATTAACTTTTAGAATAATTCTACTTTACCTAATAAGAAATCAATCAGATTACAATGAAAAATACATTCTTTATACTTGCTATGGAGTTAGCAATATTCGTAGGGTTTATCATCATTTCACCTCATACTTGCGTCGCATTCGTCGCTACTTCTTTGTATGGTATGTCACATATTTAGAAAAATATCAAGTCAGTCCTGTTCTTCCATCTTTTTTATCGGATGCCGCACCACTGTCTTCCTCTTTTCCGGTGCAACCTTTCTCGCATCACTCAGATAAATCTCATGATGATATCGCTGGTCTGTGATATCAAGAGCATATCCCTGTTCTTCCATAAAATGATGCATTGCCTCTACTGTGACAGGCTCATCATCATAAGCTCCGATATGCATACACTGTACACACAGTCCTTCCTCATACGTAAAAAACTCAACCTTTGAAAAATCCTGCTTTTTCTTTACAGTTGCTTCCCTGACAGCCCATTCAAAATCTTCCTGTGTCACAAAGTCCGGCAAACGGATAACCGATATCCATTCGAAATTTTCTTTATGCGCATAATCGATTCCATTTACTCCCTTCTGCCACCAGAAACCTTCAAGCGGAGGAACTACATAATCAAAATATCCCTCGATCTGATGATTGCCCTTCTTGCTCATTTTGATTGTAAAAGCAATTCCATATAAAAGACCGATGGACGTCTTGTATTCCCCCTCCTCTTCATTTGGATCCCCACTTCCCCTGACCGCAATAAAATTCATCTTCGGAACAGTTACGATAGCGGGTGTCCCTTTGGGCATATAAAACTCCTTATATTCCTTTTTATAATCAAATGTCATATCTTTCTCGCTCCTTCCTATAAATTTGTCTTGTCATACCGATGATTTTATGGCTACATTTTTCTTTAAATCAAAACTTTTTAGATAGGGATTTGTACCGTAACCACAGCGCCACCTGTTACTTCGTCATTGCTCAAAATAAGTTGCCCATTGTGACATTTTATAATAGTGTTGGCTGTGTAAAGCCCTATTCCATAATGAAATTTTGAATTACGGCTATCATCATCCATATAAAACTGCTCCGTTGCCCGCTTTAATGCTTCCGGCGTAAAACCTCTACCCATATCACGAACAGTAATCTGCAAGCATTGATTTTCCTCCATAATGATAAGAAATATAGTCTTATTTTCGGAAGTATATTCAACTGCATTTGATAATATATTTTCAAACGCACGAAGTAATTGAAGCTGGTCTATCTTTATATGCGCTGTTTCATAATGTTCAGTATACTCAGCAGAAATACCTTTTAGAGAACATAACCCCTTTGCCCGTTTTTTGATTTCAAATAAAAAATCAGCTGTATTCACGCTTTCCAGCTGAACTGTAAGTGTCTTATTCGACTTGGTTACTTCAATCATAGTTTGAATATAATTTTGCATTTGAACAGAACTATTCTCAATAAAATCGACACATTCTTTTTGTTCATCGTCAAGCGAAGTATCACACAATAAATCAGCGTTTCCACGGATAATTGTCAATGGTGTCTTCAAATCGTGGGCTAATGCAGAAATTTGTTCCTGTTGAACCTGAGTTGCTTTCCATTGTTCTGCAAGAGATTGCTTTAATGCGATCTTCATATCGTCCAATGCGTCTAATGCCTGATCTATTTCAAAGATCCCACTGCTCTCAATCGTGAAATCTAAATTTTGCTCCCTGATTTTCTGTGTGACAAGGAGCATCTTTTGGATTTTTTTACCTGTGTATTTTCCAAAAAAATAAGAAACGGCAAACAACAACACAATCACTTCTATCAAACTGACCGTAACGATAAGTAAATCTGCTGTTGAGATGATCTTTCTGAAAGTCGGATTGCTAAATTGAGCAGTAAAACGGTAACGAAGTATTATCTTATCATTTTCTCGTTCAACTAATGAGAAACGGTACGGAGTTTCACTTTCCCTTTGATTGATAACACAAACATTCCAGAGCAACTTTGCTTTATCTGTATCAAGCGAACTTTGCTTCAAATCTCCATTCAGATCAAACCATGCATAGTCAACAAAAGACGGTAAATCCGCAGGGGAAAAATCAGGTGATATCTGTAATTCTTCCTCTGCCGCGTTTACCATTTTTTCAACTTCAACGGCAGAATAAATCACTTCCGTTTTTATAGCAATCAGGTATAATCCTATGTTTGAAGAAGCAATACACAAGATGCCGGCTGCAACGATTAGAATGTACTTCATAAAAATCGAGCGAAGTTTTTTTACTCCCATTTATAGCCGACCCCCCATACCGTTTCAATCGGTGAAAGATTTTCGGCAAGCAATTTGCTGCGGATATTCTTGATATGCGTGGCAATGACAGTATCGTCACTTTCTCCATCGAATCCGAAAACTGCTTCATAAATCTGTTCTTTTGAAAAAACCTGCCCCCGATGTAACGCCATATACTCACAAATTTCATATTCACTTTTCGTGAAAGGCAATCTTGTTGAATGAAACTGTGCTTCTTTGGCGTTTAGCAGAAATGTGACACCAGAAATATTGACTGAATATTTTTTCTCTCGCGTATCCCTGCGCAAGTGTGCATTAACACGGGCACGAAGTTCATTTGCACCAAACGGTTTTGTGATATAATCATCACCGCCTAAGCCCAACCCACGAACAATGTCTATTTCTTGTGTTTTCGCAGTTAAAAATATGATTGGACAATCTACAAAAGAACGAATCTGCCTGCAAACCTCAAAACCGTCCATATCTGGCATCATGATATCTAAAAGGAGCAAATCATACTTTCTAAAGTCAATATGAAGTATATCCTTTGAATGCTTTATAAGTGTTACAAAATGATGGTCTTTTTCAAGGACTCTTTGAATCAGTTTCAGCATATCCGCTTCATCATCTACAATCAATATGTTTGCCATATCTGTTTAACCTTCTTCCTCTGCTTCTGCGCTATTTAATCTGTTGACCACTTCTCACTGTAATGAGCAAACCATATAATTAATGTTCCAACAAAAACAATGGTGTATATCATACAGGATATCATGGCGATTTTTATTTCCTTATCAGTTCCCTGCGCAAAATAAAGAAGCCTTTCTAAAGAATAGTCAGCAAGATGAATACTTATGCCATAGGGCAGCACATACCAGATCCCTGTTCCTAATCCTGTCTGCAATAAGGCTGTCAGTAAAACTCCAATCGCTCCTACACCTATACAGGCATTTCTTCCAAATCTCAACGCCAACATCAGAGAGAATGCATAACTGGAAATACTGCATCCGCAAAGTACAAATGACGGCACAATAAATGCCCCAAATGACAATGGCGGTATTGTACCCATAACAGGAAGTATAATATAAAATATAACCGAAGTACCAACAACCGAAATAAGACTAAAAAGTACAAGTATGAGCAGCATAGCCAAAATATAAATCTTCCTATTCGGAAGTGTAAGGATATTTTGATAATGTCCCGCACTTTCTTCCTGCTCTGCAATAATGCCACAAACAATGCTAACTGCAAAAGGGTATATCATTGCGACAACCTGGAAAAAGGCAAAAATCTTATTTATATCTGTTACCGATGTTAATGAAGCATACAGAAGCATAATTCCTGCTCCAATAATTGGAATAATCGTATGAAGCCAAAAGAAGCAGGAGTGCTTTAATTTATATAAATTACTTTTTAAATACCGGAATAACACGATCAAACTGCTTTCCCCCTTTCGTAAACACTCTGGCAGTGACAAGTAATAGCACCCCAGCTGATGCCAGACTTACGATCATTGCCGGAATTATAATCTCTGTATTTAATAAATAAGAACCATTTTCAATGATAATTCCGTTCGGATGGACGCCAAAAAATGGACAGACGATCCGGGCAGGGATCGCGTATAAATCAAACAGAAACCAATTTTTTTCTGCTGCTGATATTGAAAAAATAAGATTCCCTCCAAAGGAAATCAACACCGCAGGTAAATATCCTAATAGTTTTGTTAAAATCATTATAAATGGAATTTGCCATAAATACGATACTGTCAAAAGAATACAACCAATCATTCCATTAATTGGAGATATATTTATTGTTGTAAAAACACCCAATATTATACATCCAAGCCACATTATCATATTGGCTGCAAATAGAACTATTCCCAATGCTAATACTTTACTTCCCCAAACTTTAGTTAAACTACTTGTCAGGCATAACACATTCTGGTAGCATGTTTTCTTTTCTCGAACGATAATACTTGCGCACAAAACTGAAAGCATAATCGGAAGGATCATCGTATACCACCAGTTATATGCGGCAAACTGAGCAGAACTTTTGCTCAACAGATATGCTAAAGCAAGTGTAATAATAGGAGCGATAAACACCAATTTTACGGAAAATGTGTGTTTCATCTTTAGCATTTCGGAACAGATCAAATGAAACATTATCCATTCCCCCTTTCCGCATTGGCAGCAACATTCATAAAGATTTCTTCCAGATTTACATTTTTGTCAATAGAATTCTCATATCCAAGCTTACCTTTTGCGATGATACCTATACGATCTGCTATCTGCTCAACTTCTGATAAAATATGACTTGATAAGATTACTGTTATCCCTCTGGATGGAAATGAGCGGATGAGTTCTCGCAATTCTTGAATCCCAAGCGGATCTAATCCATTTGTCGGCTCATCCAAGATCAAAAGTTCCGGCTGCACCAATAGAGCAAGTGCTATTCCAAGCCTTTGCTTCATACCTAAAGAAAACTGTCCAACTCTCTTTTTCCCCGTATCAGTCAGTTGCACCATACTGAGAACTTCGGAAATTCGAGTATCTGATAATCCTAATGCCAAAGTGCGTACTTTCAGATTTTCATACGCTGTCAAATTATCATACAGTGGCGGATTTTCAATCAAAGCACCAATTTTTTTCAAATCATTGCGACTCCAGTCATGTCCGTCAAATTCTATTTCCCCAGAAGTTGGTTTAAGAATACCTGCGATCATTTTCAAAATTGTCGATTTCCCGGCTCCATTTGGTCCTAACAATCCATAAACTGAATTCTTCTCTATGGTGAGCGATACGCCATTTACTACAATTTGCCCCTTAAAAATTTGGGTTAATCCTGTTGTTTTCAAAATTATACTCATAATCTAAACACCCTTTCTAAAGTTTTTGTTGTAGAAAGGATATCAGACAATTTTGAAGATTTTATAAAGATACAGATATTCTCCTTTGGGATACCAATACTTATCTAAAGAAATCAGATCTCATAAATGGATCGTAGAAGTTCTTTTCCTGTGGATGTCTTAAAAAGGCACTCCATCGTATTTCGAATATTGTCTTTATCATATCCCGACTCATCTGCATTGACCAGATAATCCGCTTCCAGAAGAATCTGATAGTCAATCCCGTCAACCCCTTGCAGCGTATGGTGATGTCCAACCAAAAAGATGATCCGTTCCGTCATTTCATCAGGTAATCCGCTTTCTTTAAGAAACTCTTCAGCCAGGACCATTCCCTCCTGTTCCTGAAGACTGCCGTTCGTATTTCCATATTTCTCGCGGCAAAGTGGACAGGCAATATCATGTACGACTGCCGCTATTTCTATGGTCATCTGTTCTTTTGGGGTTACTTTCTCACATTCCGCAATCATTTTTGCATAAGCATATACCTTCATAAAATGGTTAATGTCATAAAGATTTCCATTTGAATTCTTCACCATCTTAAATATAATTTCCGAAACAGTCATTATCACACTCTCCTCACCAGATATTTTTTATAAATTAAACAGGTTACAAAAGCATCACCGCCGGATGTGGTGCATTGTATCATGTAGTACGCAAGCCAGAAGTCATTTTAATCAAACCATGCAACTGCACGAATTGGAGAGCCATCAGAATCTTCGAATTTGACAGGAAAACAACTAAACCAGAACATATCATTTCCACATAGATCAAGGTTCTTCAAATTCTCTATATTCACGATATCACAGGCTTCAAAAAGTTTTTTGTGTCTGGTCAGATTATCGTCCGCAATAGGGTCAAGCCCAATCACATCAAATCCGATTCCCTTATAATTTCCATTTATGATATACTCCAATACTTCATCGTCAATGCAAGGATAATCGCCGAAATAACTTTCCGTTCCCCAACGCTTATCCCAGCCCAGATTAAAAAGAAGGAAATCTGCTTCATCAGCGGTTTTTCCGTATTTTTCAATCTGTTCCATGGTTATCTTTTCACCCTCGTTCAAACCGTTACAGTCAATTACCAATGCCTTTCCGATAAACTGACTTGCAGGAAACTGATCAAGAGTCTTCCTTCCTGCGAACAAATGCGCTGGTGGGTCCACATGTGTGCCTGTATGCGTATACATTTGGAGCATTGTCTCTTTAAATCCATCTTTTTCATAACTGTTCGCCGGAGAAAATTTAGGTGTATCAGTTCCAGGGTACACTGGCATTTTTTCTCTGATAGTGTGAGTCAAATCTATTACTTTCATCATATTATCATTCTCCTAATCCTCTTTTCTATTCTGTCCAACTGACCACTGGCATTTTCTGATGACTGCAGTTCATATACAATGTACTCATCAATATTACAGAGGTCATCATCTGCCTGATCTTATTATATCCGTATGCCCATGCAACAGCAATATATTTTATGAAATTTACAATCCGCACAAAATCGAACGATTTTGTGCGGATTGCCGCGTAAAAACTCCGAGCATGACCGCTCGATGCATATAACGCAAATGTGTTATTCTACCGGGTAACACACTTCTGTAACAAATTCATCTGGATTCTGTGTTTCATAAGGACTCACATGGTAAATGTTAAACATCGGTCCTGCACATTTAAATCCGTTTTCATTAACCCAGCTGATAATGGCTGCATAGCAATTACTCATCTGATCATAACTTCCTTTAATCGTACAACTTGCAACCTTCACCGCAGGCAGAGTCTTAAACTTAACGTGTTCCGTATCAGGATAATTTCCCTTTACCGTCTTCCATGCGATAAGTTCAACATTTTCTTCCTTAAATTCGTCATCCAGAAATGAAGCGGCAACAAGACAGGGCTCGTCAGGAACGAGATTCAAATGTTCTGTTTCCTCACACATAACCTGCCATACCATTCCCTCGTCCTCATAATGTGGGATAGTCGTATGTACTGTAGCTGCATATCTCTCAGGTATTGTTTTGATTGATACATTGTAATTCATGTCTTCTTCCTTTCTCAGCCTGTTTATGGCTGTGTCCAGGAGCATCATCTGATATGCTGTTTCCTTATGGATAGTTTCGACTTCTTCCCTTCTTGTATTAAGATATGTTTCAAGCACATTTATATCATCATAACTATCAAGTATCTTTATGATCTCTGAAAGTCTGAATCCCATATCTTTAAGCGAAGTAATCCTTCCAATAACCAGCAGCTGATCAACTTCATAATACCGGTAACCTGTGAAGGGATCTATCTCAACCGGCTTTAGCAGACCGATATCATCATAATGTCGCAGCATTCTGACACTCACCCTGGACAATTTTGAAAATTCACCTATTTTCAACATAGCATTTACCTCCATGGATAGCCTTGTTTTTGAGCTCATCTATATTCTAATGCCTGCCATTATGATAGAGTCAATACAGTTTAATTTTTTTGTACACGTTTTTTCTTTCAGAATCGCCTGTTCAGCAACCGTCTTAAGAGTTATAGGAAAAGCACCAACCATTTCTGATTGATGCCTGATTTGCTATATTTTGTTATTCTCTATCTAACTTTGCCAATTGTACTACCTGATCTCTGCGACCATATATTACTCCTGTAACTTGAACCCTACTATTTGGCTCGTCAATCCAAAAATAGATTAAGAAGTTCTTAACAATAATCTTTCTGACCCCTTCACTTCTCCACGGTTCCTCATCTGCAAGACTATACCTCTCCGGCATATCCGATAATCCATTGATGGATTCCTGGAACTTATCCAGGAGATTGGCTGCGGCATCCGGTGCAAAAAGTTCATTAGAAATATATCTCACGATTTCCTGCATCTGCCCATATACCATCTTTGTAATTTTTACTTCATATTTTTTCATCTATTAATCTCCATCCTGAGATTTGCAAACGCTTCATCAACAGAATAGGAGTCATCTGCTTTTGCCTGAGCAAGACCAGTTGCCATCATAGCATTGAACTCTGCTTCAGTCATTTGATCTCTTGTTTTTAACTTATTCGGTATCTCAAGCGAGAACGGAATTCCATCATGCATGATAACCTGTCTATAAGTCATATCAATAAAAACAGACACAGGAATACCGAGTTTGCTTAAAATTGCTTCTGCAGTTTCTTTTATTTCCGGTTGAATACGTGCCGTAACATTTGCACTTTTTGTAATCGCCATAGTAAGCACCACCTTTCTAATGGTATTGTACCACTTTGTATGACTAATTGCAATACATATTGAAATTTATCAAAACCATCCTGCGTAACGATGGTAAATAGCAAGGCGAGAGTCCCGTTTTGTAAGCAAGATTCCCGAATTTTCATCTACACACAGGTATGTTATAATACGTTCAGTAATAATTAAGTTTTATTTATGCTTGGAAAATAAAGCTTTACAA
>CAYOSJ010000016.1:6206-29467 GCA_964406595.1 uncultured Dorea sp. | reverse complement strand
TTGGTACTTTGGGAAGATTTGACTATTCCAGAATTACATTTTGCGGAAACTCAAGAAATCTTCTAATGGGCAGTCAGTTTTTCTGAATTTTCTCAAACCAGCGCTACAGTCTCACGGGCAATCGCCAATTCCTCGTTTGTAGGAATTACAGCAACCTTTACTTTAGAGTCTGCTGTAGAGATCATAAGATCTTCGCCACGCTTCTTGTTTGCCTCTTCATCCACAGTGATCCCAAGGTATCCAAGATAATCAAGCACCATCTTTCTGACAGTTCCAGAGTTCTCACCGATACCTGCTGTAAATGCGATCGCATCTACACCATTCATAGCAGCCACATAAGAACCGATATATTTTGCTACACGGTAACAGAATACTTCCATTGCTGCCTTTGCATATTTATTTCCACTGTTCATTCCCTCTTCAAGATCACGGAAATCGCTGGATAAGTTATTGGAAATACCAAATACACCGGATTTCTTGTTCAGTACGTTCATAACGCCTGCAATGTCAAGGTTCTCTTTCTTAGCAATGTATTCCATGATCGCCGGATCCATATCACCGGAACGTGTTCCCATTACAAGACCTTCCAGTGGTGTAAGTCCCATAGATGTATCTACACATTCGCCATTTAATACTGCGCTGATAGATGCACCGTTTCCAAGATGTGCGACAATAATCTTGGATGCTTTCAGATCCAGTCCCATGAATTCTGCTGCATGTTTGGATACGAAACTATGGCTTGTTCCATGGAAACCATAACGTCTTACAGCATGTTTCTCATAATACTCGTACGGAAGTCCGTAAAGGTATGCTTTCTCAGGCATTGTCTGATGGAATGCTGTATCAAATACTGCTACCATCGGTGTGCCCGGCATTAATTTCTGACATGCGTTGATACCGATCAGGTTTGCAGGGTTGTGAAGAGGTGCAAGATCATTACATTCTTCGATCGCTGCCAACACTTCATCTGTAATCACTACAGAATTAGCAAATTTCTCTCCACCATGCACTACACGGTGTCCAACTGCTCCAATCTCGTCAAGGCTCTTCACTACGCCTGTCTGCGGATCTGTCAGTGCGTCGATAACGAACTGGATCGCCTCTGTGTGTGTCGGCATTGCTTTGTCTGATTTTACTTTTTCTCCGCCCTCCGGCTGGTAAGTAAGGCTTCCGTCAATCCCGATTCTCTCGCATAAGCCTTTTGCCAGAACCTGCTCTGATTCTGAGTTGATAAGTTGGAATTTCAAAGATGAACTTCCACAGTTGATTACTAATACATTCATTTGTCTATACCTCTCTTAATCATAAATATTAATTGTAACAATATCTTTCAGTTGCTATGTTCGAAAACATCTCACCAGATGACCGAGCATCTAGTTATCTTCAGCCATGCTCTGTACTGCTGTAATTGCCACAACACCTTCAATATCTTTTGCACTGCATCCACGTGACAGATCATTGACCGGCGCTGCAATACCCTGTGTAAGTGGTCCGTAAGCTTCTGCCTTTCCAAGTCTCTGTGCAAGTTTGTATCCAATATTTCCTGCGTCAAGATCAGGGAATACAAGAACATTTGCTTTCCCTGCAACCGGGCTTCCCGGCGCTTTGGATGCTCCGACTTCCGGCACGATCGCAGCGTCAAGCTGGAACTCGCCGTCCAGAAGAAGTCCTTCCGGTGCATTCTCTTTTGCAATTCTTGTTGCCTCTACAACCTTGTCAACATCAGGATGTTTTGCACTTCCTTTTGTAGAGTGTGAAAGCATAGCGACTACAGGCTCTACCCCTGTCAGAAGTTTAAAGGAATCTGCAGAGGAAAGTGCGATTGCTGCAAGTTTCTCAGGATCCGGATTCTGCTCAAGTCCTGAGTCAGCAAAAATAAATGTTCCATCTGCTCCCATATCGCAATCCGGTACAACAATTACGAAAAATGCAGATACAAGTTTTGTACCTGGTTTTGTCTTAAGTATCTGAAGACATGGTCTTAACGTGTCTGCTGTAGAATGACATGCTCCAGAAACCATTCCATCAGCATCTTTCATCTTAACCATCATAACACCGTAGTATAAATAGTTGTTAAGAAGAAGTTCTCTTGCCTGCTCCTCTGTCATGCCTTTCTTTTGCCTTAATTCTACTAATTTTGCAATATACTCCTTTGTCTTCGGGTTCGTTGCCGGATCAACAATTGTCGCTCCACTGATGTCAAAATCACCTTTGTTCTTTGCAATCTCTTCTTCACTTCCTACCAGAACAAGATTCGCTGTTCCTTCTTTCAGAACTGCTTCTGCCGCTTCATACGTTCTGATGTCTTCTGTCTCTGGAAGAACGATCGTCTTCTTACAAGTCTTTGCTTTCGCCTTAATATCATCAATAAATCCCATGACTTAAAGACTCCTTTCCATATTTTCTCATAGTATCTTCATTATAATACAAAGAGACCTCTCGGACAAGGTCTCTTTCAAAATCTTATGTCTATTTTTCGGTACATTTTATGAATCCATACTACAACTGAAATACATAACTTACAATAGCAAAATATACACTGATGGTACTGATATCGACCAGCGTGGAAATGAGTGGTGTTGCCATGATCGCCGGATCGAGTCCTATTTTCTTCGCGATCAAAGGCAGTGTACAGCCGACCACTTTCGCAATGATAACAGTGCACGCCATTGTAATTCCGATTGTCACTGCTACCATTCCATCTCCCTGTCCCATCAGTACGATACGCAATCCATTGACAACCGAAAGTACGATACTGATACAGACCGCAATACGCACTTCCTTCCAGATAACTTTGAACAGATCACGGAATTCAATCTCTCCGACTGCCAGTCCCCGGATCACAAGAGTAGAACTCTGGGAACCGCAGTTACCTCCTGTTCCTGTAAGCATTGGAATGAATCCTGTAAGTTGTGGCATGATGGCGATTGCTGCTTCGTAACTGTTCATGATCATCTGTGTGACTGTTGCCGATAACATCAGGAATAAAAGCCACGGGATACGGCTCTTTACATGTTCGAATACTGTTGTCCCAAAATAGGACTCATCATTCGGATTGACACCGGCCATGATGCTTATATCTTCCGTTTCCTCTTCCTGTATGACAACCATCGCATCGTCAACAGTTACAATACCGACCATACAGTGCTCATGGTCTACGATCGGAAGGGCGATAAGACCATATTTCATAATGGTCCTTGCTACGTCTTCCTGATCGTCAGTTGTCTGTGCATATAACATATTGGTGTCCATGATCTCCTCGACCAGACGGGACTCACCCGTCGTCAGAAGATCTTTAATATCTACCACACCTATCAAACGACGCTTCTCCGTAACATAGCAGGTGTAGATCGTCTCACGATTCAACCCGACTTGACGGATCTTCATGATCGCATCCTCTACCGTCATCTCCTTACCAAGCGCGATATAGTCCACGTTCATGACACTTCCGGCACTGTCTTCCGGATACTGCAGGATCTGATTGATCTGCCGTCTCTTCTCTTCGTCTGTCGCCAGAAGAAGTCGTTCTACCACATTGGCAGGCATCTCTTCCAGCACGTCAACCGTATCGTCAAGATACATCTCTTCCATGACTTCTTCCAACTCAGAGTCCGTAAGTGCATTGATCAGCGTCTCACGAAGATCACTGTTCATATAGGCAAATGTCTCTGCCGCCTCTTCTTTTACAAGAAGACGGAATATAAGGATCAGTTGTTTTTCATCTACCTCTTCCAGTATATCTGCCAGATCGACAGGGTACATGTTATTTTCTAATTCCTCTTTAAGCTCTTTGAACTGTCTGTGCTCTAACATATCCTGAATACGCTCAAGCGTCAGTTCTTCTCTCTGTGTCAGGTACTCACTTTGCTCTTCTTCATCATCATTGTAGTCGAACTCATTCTGCGCGACTGCATGACCCCATTCCTCGGCAGTAACCTTATCCAGATCAATCTTATTACTCATAGATGCACCCTCCTCTCTGCATATTTGCGAACTAATTCAATTTATAGTATAATAAATTTCAATGCCAGTTACAAGGAGAAACTCATGAAAATTGTCGGACTTATCACAGAATATAATCCATTTCACAATGGACATCTGTATCACATCAGAAAAGCCAAAGAACTTACAGGGGCTGATGCAGTCCTCGTAGTTATGAGCGGCAACTATGTACAAAGAGGCGCTCCTGCTCTCATGCCTAAGCATCTTCGCGCCCGCATGGCACTTCATGCAGGTGCTGACGCCGTTCTGGAACTTCCGGTCTGCTATGCTTCGGGAAGCGCGGAATACTTTGCCACAGGAGCCGTCACGCTCCTTAACAGCCTCGGCTGCATAGACAGCCTGTGTTTCGGAAGTGAGTGTGGCGATATAGAAGCCCTGACAGAGATTTCCCACATCCTTGCCGATGAACCGGAAGAATATCGCGCAGTTCTTCAAAAATCACTGCGAAATGGTATTTCTTTTCCTCAGGCAAGGCAGATGGCATTATCTTCCTTTGCCTCTTCGGAAATTCTGACGCAGCCCAACAATATCTTAGGAATCGAATACCTCAAAGCGCTGGAAGAGACAAACAGTCCTATCGTCCCTTATACGATCACCCGTACAGGTGCCGGATATCACGACAAGACACTGGTTTCCAATCATAATTATAGTTCTGCCTCCGCAATACGTGAAAGCCTGGTCACAGGAGAAGACTCTGCCCGGAGAGAAGAATCTTTCCCCTCAGAAATACTTTCCGAATTAGAGCAACATGTTCCGCCCTACGTGTCCCGCCTGATGAAAGAAACGTACCAAAGCCGCTATCCGGTCTGCGCGGACGACTTTTCCTTATTATTAAAATACAGACTTTTATCTGAGACTTCAAAGTCGCTGACCCGCTACGTGGACTTTTCCGAAGACCTTGCCAACCGCGTCATCCGCCATCGAAATGATTTTTTATCTTACGAACAGTTTTGCAGTCTTTTGAAATCTAAAGACTTAACTTACACACGGATCAGCCGCGCGCTTCTCCATGTCCTTCTTGACGTCACCAAAAAGGATATGGAAGAATACCGCACGAACGGACTCTGCCAGTATGCACGCCTCCTGGGGTTTTGCACAGACAGTTCTACTGTTCTTTCATACATGAAAAAGAACACTTCCGTTCCGCTTGTCACAAAACTGACTCAGACAGATGCCCTGACCGATACCGGCAGGAAGATGCTTCTATCTGATATTCATGCAGCAGATATCTACGAAAGCGTCCTCACGGAAAAATATAAAAAAACATTTATAAATGAGTACCGACAGCAGATTGTAGTGTGCAATAAAAGATAGATTTATGCAAGATTTTATGCTATACTGTCACCAGCGATATTGGGATATCTGGTCAGGAAAAGGGAGGCGCGCAAAGATGTTCACAAAAATCCTGTATGGGGCTGCGGCTATAGGAATATTCACTTCATTTATGAAAGATAAGACAAAAACGAAACTTGCGTTAAAGAAGGCCTGGAAGTCCTTTGAAAATATTCTGCCTTCCGTGTTGACTGTATTGCTTTTGATCGGACTAATCCTCACTTTGCTGGATGAACAGGCAATTTCCAGATTCCTCGGAGCAGATTCCGGCATATCCGGCGTGGTGATCGCTGCTGTTATCGGCTGTATCACTTTAATTCCGGGATTTGTTGCGTTTCCTCTTGCAGCTTCCCTGCTTGCCTCTGGAGCAGGATATACACAGATTGCTGTTTTTATTTCTACCCTTATGATGGTCGGTATCGCTACATTACCATTGGAAATTCAGTATTTTGGGAAACGCATTGCGGCAAAAAGAAACCTCTTGTCGCTTATCTTTGCAATCCTTACATCATGTATCATCGGGGTGATCCTATAATGACACGACTCAAAAAATTTATCAAAAGGTATCGGTTCTTTCTGTTTTTGGTTTTAATAAACGGTTTTCTTTTCATGGTCGAGCCGGAACTCGGACAGAAAACCGCTGCTCTTTCCGTTCATAACCTGTTGGAAATGCTCTCAGTCATCCCACCGATTTTTTTGCTCTTAGGACTCATGGACGTATGGGTTCCAAGAGAAATGATGATGAAATACATGGGAAAGGACGCCGGAATAAAAGGAGGAATCTTTGCGTTTGTTTTAGGCTCATTTTCAGCAGGCCCGCTATACGCCTCTTTCCCTGTGGCAGCGGTATTTTTAAAAAAGGGTGTTTCGCTGACGAATGTTTTTCTTTTTATCGGCGCCTGGTCAACAACAAAGATTCCCATGATGTTATTTGAGATCACGCAGTTGGGCAGTAAGTTTGCACTTACTCGGTTCGGACTAAATCTGATCGCGATCATCGTTCTGGCAATTATTATGGAGAGAACAACTACAAAAGAAGATTCTGAAGACCTCTACAAGATGGCGTCCCGACAGACCGATGAAAAGTAATGTCGTCCCGTAGTCGCATTTCCCACTTTTGCGTTCTTATCCCCGAAGTCCTGCGATCAGTCTTTTTGGATACAACAACAGATCAAGCCCATCTTCTGCACTGGTCACACACAGGTCTGCGACTTTTAATAACCCGCCATACGCCCCTTCTCTGTCCATGATCCCTACAGACAGCGCGGCAGCCTCGAACATTTTCACATCGTTTCGCCCATTTCCCATGCACGCACAGTGTTCTCCTCCAATCCGGTCTGTCACTTCACGTTTATGATCCATCGCATTTCCTACCGGAAATGTATGTACAGTCACATTGAGTTCCCGGCACTGTTCCCGCGCAGTTCCATGCGTATCTGCCGTAAGTATACAGATATCCAGCATTTCCGAAAGTTTTCTGAGACGCTCCTTTACTTCTTCCCGAATCCTGCCGTCCACCGCTATCGTTCCATTATAATCCAGCAATAACGTTGTAATATCTAATTTCCTGTATCCCGGTATCTCAATCTTCACAATCGTTTCTCCAATAAATATTATCTTGCAGCTTCATATTCTGCTTTTTTACAACATGCAATCGCCAGAGCGCCCGGACCGATGTGGCAGCTTACGCTAAGAGAAAGTCTGTCCGCATAGACTTCTTCAAACTGCGGAAATTTCTCCGCCACTTCCTGTCTCCACTCTTCTCCTTCTTCATCGGAGCATGTATAAGCGATCTGCAAATACATATCCTTCCCTGCAAAACGCTCCGTCAGATCCTTTTCCATCGCCGCGATCATCGTCTTTTTTGCTGCTTTGAAACCACGCACTTTTGCAAAAGCATCCAGTTTCTCCCCATGGATCTGAAGGACAGGTTTGATGTTAAGAACCGTTCCAAGCGCTGCTCCTGCTGCCGTCACACGCCCTCCCTTTTTCAGGTATTTCAACGTATCGACCGTGATATAGATACTTGCTTCTAATTTCTCGCGCATGAGCACTTCCCTGATCTCCGGGGCGCTCATTCCCTTCTCTGCCATCTCTATCGCTTCCAGAACAGACCGCCTCTGCGTGACAGATATCCTCTGATTATCAACAACATACACTTTTCCATCATAATCTCTTGCAAGTGCCATCGCCGTCTCACAGGAACTGCTAAGTCCGCTGGACATCGGTATATATACGATCTCATCGTATTCCTTAAGAAGGTCATCCCACAATTCCATAACACTTCCCGGAGAAGGCTGCGATGTGGAAATATCTGCATCTTCTTCCAGTCTCTGATAAAACTCTTGCTGTGTCAGAGTGATATCTTCAAAATACAATTCATCGTTGATATAAAAGGGCATCGGCAATACACGGATCCCCAATTCCTTTGCCTGTGCCTGTGTAATTCCACTGTTACTGTCTGTTACAATCGCAACTTTTCCCATATTTCTAATCCTCTCTTATAAAGTAATGATCTCTGATACAGTGTCTCTATTTGCTACCATCATCGGAATATCCTCACCCCGGTATGGATTATCACCCATCGTGACTTCCAGTTTTACTGTCTCATAAGCAAGTTCCGGGTAGTTATTCTCTTTGCTCAGATGGCCAAGCACTACTTGTTGGAGCCCATCATGCAATATATCGCACAAAAGCCTTCCCGACAACTCATTTGACAGGTGTCCTTTCTCTCCCATGACACGCCTCTTCAACGGGTACGGATACGGTCCCACCTCCAGCATGTGGACGTCATGATTCGCTTCCAGCACTACTGCATTCAGATTCTGAAGTTTACTTACTATATAGCCATCGTACACGCCAAGGTCCGTAGCAACTGCTGCCGCCTTTTTCCCATTCTCGATCCGGTATCCGGACGGCTGCCTTGCATCATGGGATATGGCAAATGGATGTACTTCCATCTCTCCTACCTGAAATGTCTGATCCAACTCTACTTCATGGAGTAATCCTTCCGGTAATTTTCCAAGACTGCCGGTACATCTGATCCCTTCTATCGTGCCTTTCGTTGCATAAACCGGAACCTCATATTTCCTGCTGAACACGCCAAGCCCCTGTATATGGTCTGCATGCTCGTGCGTGATCAGGATTCCGTCAATGTCCTGTCCGCTGACTTCAAGAGCCGCGAGTCCTTCTTCAATTCTTTTCCTGCTGATTCCCGTATCTACAAGAATGTGGGTTCTATCATCACCCACATAGATACAATTTCCACTGCTTCCGCTGGCAATGCTGCATAATCTCATGTTATGTAAGTCCCTTTCCTCTCAACCTTCAAGTTCAGGAATGTATCATAATTCTCTGACAATCTTATCAAGCTGCTGCATTGTTTCTTCGAATACACCGCTATTATCGATCACTCTGTCACAATTCTTCAGAAATTCTTCTTTGGGAAGTTGTGCCGCTGCTATCTCATCAATCTTCTTACTGTCATAGCCTCTGGAATAATAAAGACGGTTTCTTCTTGCAGGCTCCTCCACGTAAATGTACCACAGTTCGTCGCACATATCCATATATTTTGTCTCGATAAGGATCGCAGACTCTAAAAAAAAGAGATTTGTATTCTTGCGCTTCTCGTGTTCTACCAGCCTGTTTACTTCTTCCCACACAGCCGGGTGGACGATCTTATTCAGGACTTCCAGTTCCGCAGGATCATTAAACACAATATCGCTTAGTTTCCCGCGGTCCAGTTCGTCCTTCTCATTCAAAATATCTTTTCCGAAATGTTCTACGATGGCGTCATAACAGACGCCGCCCTTTTTCTGCAATTTCTTCGCTATCTTATCTGTCTGACAGATACTGGCTCCGTACTTATTGTTCAGGTATTCCAAAACTTCAGTCTTTCCTGCTCCTATGCTGCCGGTAATTCCTATAACTTTCATATCCTTACTCCTCTACTTTGCTTCGTACCAATTTTCACCTGTGTGCATATCTATCTCAAGCGGAACATCTAAAGATGCCGCCTGAACCATCTCTTTTCTTAAGATCTCTTTCACCTGGTCAAGTTCTGGTTTATATACTTCAATCAGAAGTTCATCGTGCACCTGCAATACAAGTCTTGATTTCAACTTCTGTTCCTTCAATTCTCGATTTACGCCAACCATGGCGATCTTAATGATGTCTGCCGCAGTTCCCTGGATCGGCGCATTCATGGCTACACGTTCCCCAAAAGAACGTTGCATGAAATTACTCGACGTAAGTTCCGGGACCGGACGGCGGCGGCCAAATAACGTTACCACATATCCCATATCTTTGGCATGCTTTACCGTATCGTCCAGGAATATCTTGATACCCGGATAGGTCTTAAAATAATCCTCAATATATTGCGCCGCTTCCTTACGCCCGATACTCAGGTCTTCGGAAAGCCCGAAAGAACTGATCCCATACACGATCCCAAAGTTTACCGCCTTCGCGTTACGTCTCTGCAGATCCGTCACCTCATCAAAAGGTACATGAAATACCTGTGATGCCGTCATCCGGTGTATATCCTGCTGTTCTTTGTACGCCTCGATCAGATTCTCGTCCCCGGAACAATGTGCCAGGATCCGAAGTTCTATCTGCGAATAATCTGCATCAAGGAAAATATATCCATCTTCCGGCACGAATACTTTCCGGATCAGTCTTCCCAGTTCCATGCGGACCGGGATATTCTGGAGGTTCGGTTCCGTGCTGCTGATCCGTCCCGTCGCCGTAATGGTCTGGTTAAATTTACTGTGGATCCTTCCATCTTCGCCTATATAATTCACAAGTCCATCTGCATAAGTAGACTTCAGTTTCGTATACTGCCTATACTCCAGGATCTTATGAATGATCGGATGATCCGGCGCCAGTTTTTCCAGTACATTGGCAGCTGTCGAATATCCTGTCTTTGTCTTCTTACCACCGGGGATCTTCAATGTCTCAAAAAGAACGACGCCTAACTGTTTCGGGGAATTGATATTAAAGGACTCTCCTGCCTCCTCATAGATCTCTTTTTCCAGTTCTTCGATCCTTTTCCCAAGCTGGCTTCCATAGATCTTAAGCGCCTCTCCCTCTGCCTTCACACCGTTCCTTTCCATATCATACAGCGTAAATACAAGCGGCATCTCAATGTCTGTAAAAAGCCTGTCCATCTGCATCGCTCTTAACTTATCATATAAGACCGGAGCCGCCATGTACGCTGTATATGCTTCATAGCAGACTTTGATATAGTCTTTCGATTTTTCTTCGATGATCAGATCCAGCTGTTCTCTTGCCACATCTTCATAAGTGTAATCATTTTTCAGCGGATTCAGAAGATACGCCGCTACCATAACATCAAAACAATTCTCCTGCCTTGAGATCTTCACATATTCCATCGCAGACTTTATATCGAACATCACGAATCTTTCTGTTCTTTCTGCCGTCTCAGACAGTCTCTGAAGCAGCCAGTCTACGCGGATATCCTCTCCTGCGCGGATACAATATGCCTCCGCCTTTCCAAAACAGATCCCAATCCCGCCAACTCCTGCTTCGTTTGCAAATAACGGAAGTACATTCTTCGTATCCTTAAAAACGCATGCTCCCACAGAAGGTGCCTTTTCTGCTTCCTCAAGGATCTTCTCTGCTTCCTTCCTGTCACAGATCTCACAAAACGCATCTTCTACCTTGTTGGACGGTCCTGTCACATCGAATCTGGGCAGGAGATTCTTAAACTGCAGCCGCTGAAAATAAGCATACGCTTCTTCTGTATATATATTGCCAAGTTTCGCCTCGGACAATGTGTATGGGAAATCCGCCTCCACATTGATGGTCGCAAGTTCTTTGCTCATCACCGCAAGATCCCAGTGCTCCATAAGCGCTTTCGACGCCCGTGCCGGCTTGATCTCTCCGGCATGTTCATGGGCGTTCTCAATCGAATGGTATCCTGTGATGATCTTTGTAGCGGTCTTCTCACCCACACCGGGTACTCCCGGGATATTATCCGAAGCATCACCCATAAGCGCTTTCAGATCAATAAATTCTTTCGGCGTCACCTGATAGCGTGCATACACGTCATCTTCGTAATAATCCTCGACTTCCGTACGCCCCTGCTTTGTCTTCGGAATACGGATCTTCACCTTCTTCGTCGCAAGTTGAAGAAGATCTCTGTCACCGGAGATCACAGATACTTCCATACCTTCTTTCTCACACCGTCTGGAAATTGTCCCAAGAAGGTCATCTGCCTCAAGTCCCGGACATTCGATGGTCTTGATCCCCATGGCCTGAAGGACTTCCTTGATCACCGGGACCTGCTGGCGAAGTTCTTCTGCCATCGGCTTTCTTGTCCCCTTATACTCCGCATACATTTCATGGCGGAATGTCGGCGCATGCACGTCAAATGCAACCGTCAGATATTCCGGTTTCTCCTCTTCTAATATCTTGAACATGATTGTAAGAAAGCCATAGACGGCGTTTGTATGAAGCCCCTCTGCATTGGTGAGATCCGGCAGTCCATAAAACGCACGGTTCAATATACTATGTCCATCTATCAATACGATTTTTTCACTCATAATAGTTTCTCCATCTGAAAATAACCTATCTGTTTATTATACACCATTTCGATCCAATTTAAAAGACTGATACCATTCAAATTTAGTTTCCATATACAAAAACACCGGAAACCCTGCATTCAGGATATCCGGTATTTTCATTCGCTGCGGATGGCGGGACTTGAACCCGCACGAAGTCGCCCTCGTCAGATTTTGAGTCTGATGCGTCTGCCATTCCGCCACATCCGCCAGTTTCGGCTTCGTAAGCCGAGATATATTGTATCATAATACTTTCACAATTACAAGTTCTATTTTAACAATTTCTTGCCAATATCAAAACAATCAAAGGTGGAGAAATAATCCGCCGGAGTCTCGGCTCTTCGGATCAACTGTACGTTTCCATCTTCTTTTAACAGAAGTTCCGCCGATTTCAGTTTCCCATTGTAACTATAACCCATTGCAAATCCGTGTGCGCCTGTATCATGGATCACAAGCAGATCTCCTTTTTCTATCCTGGGGAGCATACGGTCAATGGCAAACTTGTCATTGTTCTCACACAGCGCCCCTACAACGTCATATTTGTGGTCGCAGGGTTCTTTTTCCTTACCCATAACCGTGATATGGTGATAGGCTCCATACATGGCAGGCCGCATCAGATGCACGGCACAGGCGTCTACACCTACATACTCTTTGTATGTATGTTTCTCATGGACTGCCTTTGTCACAAGACAACCGTAAGGTCCCATCATAAAACGCCCAAGTTCCGTATAGATTGCCACGTCACCCATGTCTGCCGGCACAAGCACTTCTTCGTAGACTCTCCGCACGCCATTTCCGATCGCACGGATATCATTCGGCTCCTGGTCCGGTGTATAAGGAATCCCGATACCACCGGAAAGGTTGATGAACTTAATGTGTACACCCGTCTCCCGCTGGAGTTTCACTGCCATTTCAAAGAGGATCTTCGCCAGCATCGGATAATATTCATTCGTCACCGTATTGCTTGCAAGAAATGCGTGAATTCCAAATTCTTTCGCGCCCTTTTCCTTCAGGATCTTGAATGCCTCGAACAACTGCTCCGTCGTCATGCCATACTTGGAGTCTCCTGGATTGTCCATTATGTCATTACTGATCTTGAACAATCCGCCCGGATTATAACGACAACTTATCGTCTCCGGAATATAACCGATTGTCTGCTCCAGAAAATCAATATGCGTGATATCATCAAGATTGATGATCGCCCCCAGTTTTTCCGCATACCGGTATTCCTCCGGCGGCGTATCATTCGATGAAAACATGATCTCCTGACCTACGGCGCCGATCGCTTCCGAGAGCATCAGTTCCGTATAAGAAGAACAGTCACAGCCGCAGCCATACTCTCTTAAAAGTTCGATCAGAAACGGATTCGGTGTTGCCTTCACTGCAAAATATTCTTTATATCCCTTATTCCATGAAAATGCGTCCCGAAGGGCTTTCATATTTTCACGGATGCCTCTCTCATCATACAGATGAAAGGGCGTCGGATATTCCTTTATGATCTCTTCCAACTGTGCTTTTGTTACAAATGTCTGCTTTTTCATCTCTGTTCTTTTTCCTCCTGTATCGCCAAAAGTTTCATCTCATTTGCAAGTGCACGTTTATAAAGTTCCACAAAATTTTTCTGTCCGGAATACAGGCAGGTATTCATGCTTCCCTCTCCGTACTCTCCCGTCAGCACATATTTGGAATCCGCAATGATCCCAATCTGCATTCCTCTGGGTGAACTGATATACACTCTTGCATTTCCAAAATTCACCGGCTGATCTGTGATGATCACCACTTTTTTCTTTGTCCGGATCAACTGCTCCATCTCCTGTACAAACAGAAGCAGATAACTTCTTGTACAGGAGATGTACACCCGCTCTTCTGTCCCAAGCAGGAGATTGTGTATCTTATCCAAAATATGACGCGAACCTTCTATCGTAATATACCCATCGATATGAATCTTTGCCGCCGGCAGATTTTTCTCCAGCCACTGCTTCGACTTCTCCAGCCTTCGAATGCAGTTTCCGCAGAATTCCTCTGTCGGAACCGGCGCATATTTTCTCGTAGTCCCCTCCTCCACAAGAAAGGCTGCCCCCTTCTCTGTCATACTTGCCAGAGAATTGTAGGCATTGGAACGAGAGATTCCCATCTGCTTGGCAACCTCATATCCGGTCGTCTTTCCTTCTTTTAACAGGCACACATAGATCCCTGCTTCCTGTCTCGTAAGACCAAATTCCATCAAGCGTTCTACAAAAGTCTTGTTATCCATAAATTCTGTACCTTTACACTTTACTCTACGACTGTAATCTTCATCATGTTACTTACTCCGACCCGCTGTCCCCCGACAATGGAAGAAGGAATCCCGGCAGTAAGTACAACCACGTCCCCGGTTTCCGCAAGCCGCTTTGCACACACCAGATCAATGGCGCTGTTCACGATCTCTTCTGTAGAAGAAACTTCGATAGATCTTAAAGGTCTTACACCCCAATAGATCTGCATTCTCCGAAGCGTCGCCTCATTTGGTGAGATCCCGATGATCTCATTCTTAGGCTTGAATTTTGATACAACTCTCGCAGTTGCACCCGTCACCGTCGGTGTGACAATACATTTTGCATTCAGATTATACGCCGTCGTCACCGTTGCATATCCAAGGGCGCTGGAAGCGCTCTTCATCCGTTGATGTTCACTCTTTTCCAGAATCTCCCTGTAGTCCAGATGCTCCTCCGTACTTTCCACAATATGTACCATCATACGGAGCGCTTCCACCGGATATTTCCCTGCCGCCGTCTCTCCAGACAACATCACTGCGTCTGTCCCGTCGTATACCGCATTGGCAACATCTGTCACCTCTGCTCTTGTAGGACGTGGATTACGGATCATAGAGTCCAGCATCTGTGTCGCCGTGATGACCGGCTTATAGTTATCATTACATTTCTGGATCAGGAGTTTCTGAAGATACGGAACTTCCTCTGCCGGGATCTCCACACCCAGGTCTCCTCTTGCTACCATGACACCATCTGCACATCTTACGATCTCATCGATATTCTTGATCCCTTCTCCATTCTCGATCTTCGCGATGACCGGCGTGTATGGCATATTACACTCATTGATCAGAGAACGGATCTCCAGAATACATTCTGCATTACGGACAAAGGACGCCGCGATAAAATCTACGCCCTGCTCAAGTCCAAACTTAATATCCTCCCGGTCTTTGTCAGTAATGGCAGGCAGACGTACCGGAACATCCGGGACATTCACGCCCTTTCTCTCTCCCAGTTCTCCGCCGTTTATGATCTCACAGACAATCTCTCCTTCTTTTTTCTCTTTTACCTTCAACTCGATAAGACCATCATCGATCAGGATCATATTTCCCTCATAAACATCATCTGCAAGTCCTTCGTAGGTAATGGATACTCTCTTCTCATCTCCCTCGATCTCTTCTGTCGTAAGAACGATCGTCTCCCCTTCTGCCAGCATGACTTTCTTTCCGTCTTTTAATACACCGGTACGAATTTCCGGTCCCTTTGTATCCAGGAGGATCGCAACGGGCTTTTTCTCTTCCTCGCGCACCTTCTTAAGAAGATCCATACGGGCCTTCTGCTCCTCATAAGTGCCATGGGAAAAGTTAAATCTTGCAATATCCATTCCCTCACGCACCAGTTGTCTCATAATATCTTCATCATCTACATTAGGTCCCATCGTACATATTATCTTTGTTTTCTTCATGGTCAGCCTAAATCTCCTCTCTATCTCTTGCTCCAAGTTGTATGCTTATTTCACATGTGTATGTGTAAACAGATGATCCTGACAATACTCATAATTCCCATTACATTTGGAACAATATCTAAATTCCAGATTCGGATCGTCAAGTTCCGTTCTTCCACACACTGCACACCTGTGCATTGCCCCATTCCCATAATGCACAGGCTTTGCCTGTCTTACTTTCTTCTTAAACTCCTGTTTTCTTGCCATCTGTTTCGGCGAATAAGGTCTTACCTTTTTCGAACCAATAAAAAAGATCAGAAAATTCAGGATAGATACAACTGCAGCCACTGCATTTGCCTTATAGACAGATCCATAGATACCTCCGCCATAAGCAGGGAGAAATGCCTGCAATACCGTATAGGCGAAGTATACGCCGTCTAAAAGTGCAAGCCACTTTACTTTCACCGGAAGGATAAAGAAAAGTAAAAACTCTATATCCGGGAATAATGCTGCAAATCCAAAAAACAAAGACATATTCAGATACCATGTACCTATCGGGAACGACATGTCAAACACAAAATACAGGATAACTGCCGCTATGATATGAAAGAACATGCCTGAGAAAAAGTACAGGTTAAATCGAAATGCACCCCATGCATTCTCAAGACTGCTCCCGATCATATAATAAAGGTACAGCGCAAATATAATGAATATCCAACTGTTATTCGGAGGCTGCACGATAAATGTCACCAGTCTCCATATCTGTCCGTGAAGGATCGCTCCAACATCAAGACTTAAAACACGGTAATAGAAAGACGGGTCCAGATATGTCAGAAGGAATCCGATGCCATAAAGAATGATCACATAATACATCAGATTCGGAATTGCGTAGCGTCCATATTTTTTTTCTAATTTATCCAGCCAATTCATATTGTTACTTCCTTTCTCATACTGTAATAATTCTAACGGTTCAATAATTGTTTGTCAATTCAGCCAGATAAGTTTACCATTATTTTATTTTGTTTTTACATTTTTCCATTGATTAGAGAATTGTATTTTTAAATATTTTGTCGTATAATGTTACAGTCATAAATGAAACAACATATTAATAAGAAATAACGGATAATATAGACTATACGGATAAGGAGTACATAATTATGAGTCTGAAAGAACAGTATACTCTAGGTATTGATATCGGTTCTACTACCGTAAAGATAGCCATTCTGAATACGAATCATGAGGTTGTATTCTCAGACTATGAACGACATTTTGCCAACATTCAGGAAACCCTGTCCGACCTTTTGGGCCGTGCCATTTACAAACTTGGGGGTATCCACGTTTCACCGGTCATTACAGGAAGTGGGGGACTTACTTTAGCGAAACACTTAGGCGTTCCCTTCGTACAGGAAGTCGTTGCCGTGTCTACCGCGCTGCAGGATTATGCGCCTCAGACCAATGTGGCGATCGAACTTGGGGGCGAGGACGCCAAGATCATATATTTTGAAGGGGGAAATGTAGAACAGCGTATGAACGGCGTCTGTGCTGGCGGTACAGGCTCTTTTATCGACCAGATGGCTTCCCTCTTGCAGACCGATGCTTCCGGTCTTAATGAATATGCCAAAAATTACAAAGCTATGTATTCTATCGCCGCAAGATGCGGTGTATTTGCAAAAACAGACATTCAGCCGCTGATCAATGAAGGAGCTTCCAAAGAAGACCTTGCCGTTTCTATCTTCCAGGCGGTCGTAAACCAGACGATCAGTGGACTTGCCTGTGGAAAACCCATCCGTGGCCATGTGGCGTTCCTGGGAGGGCCACTTCACTTTCTGTCAGAACTGAAAGAATGTTTTGTCCGCACCCTGCACCTTGATGAGGAACATACCATTGCGCCAAAACACTCCCATCTGTTCGCTGCCATTGGTTCTGCCCTTAATTCTAAGCAGGATCTTGACGTTTCGATCCAGGAGATGCAGACCCGCCTCGACAATAAGATCCAGATGGATTTTGAAGTAGAACGTATGGAGCCTCTTTTCGTAACAGAGGCTGATTATCATGCTTTCAAAAACCGCCATGCAAAACACCAGGTCCCGATCAAAGACCTCTCCTCTTACCGTGGAAAGGCATTCCTTGGAATTGACGCAGGTTCTACGACCACCAAGGCTGCCCTTGTCGGTGAGGACGGAACTTTACTGTATTCTTTTTATCACAATAATGAAGGAGACCCCCTTGGAACTACGATCTGTGCGATCAAAGATATCTACAGCAAACTCCCTGATGGTGTCGAGATCGTCCATTCCTGCTCTACCGGATACGGTGAGGCTTTGATCAAAGCCGCCCTTCTTCTTGACGAGGGTGAAGTAGAAACCGTCTCCCATTACTACGCGGCGTCTTTCTTTGAGCCTGACGTGGACTGTATCTTGGACATCGGCGGTCAGGATATGAAATGTATCAAGATCAAGAACCATACCGTAGACAGCGTGCAGTTAAATGAAGCATGTTCTTCCGGCTGCGGTTCCTTTATCGAGACCTTTGCAAAATCTTTAAACTACTCCGTGGAGGACTTTGCACACGAGGCGATATTTGCAGGCAACCCGATCGACCTCGGGACACGCTGTACGGTATTTATGAATTCCAAAGTAAAGCAGGCGCAAAAAGAAGGTGCCCAGGTCGCAGATATCTCCGCAGGACTTGCATACTCTGTCATCAAAAATGCTTTATTTAAAGTCATTAAAGTATCAAGTGCCTCTGAACTTGGCAAACACATTGTTGTACAGGGCGGTACTTTTTATAATGATGCTGTCCTCCGCAGTTTTGAAAAAATCGCGGACTGTGAAGCGATCCGCCCGGACATTGCCGGAATCATGGGGGCTTTCGGCGCTGCCCTTATTGCCCGCGAACGCTATATAGAATGTGAAGGCACGACCATGCTTTCCATCGAAGACATTGAAGCGTTGGAATATTCCACAACTATGACAAAATGCCATGGCTGTACGAACAACTGCCGTCTGACGATCAACCATTTCAGCGGCGGCCGCAGATTCATCACCGGAAACCGCTGTGAACGCGGTCTTGGCAAGGAAAAATCAAAAAACGAGATCCCGAATCTCTTTGCTTACAAACTGGAACGTTATTTTGATTACACTCCTCTGGAAGAGTCAGAGGCGGCACGCGGCGTGATCGGTATTCCCCGTGTCCTCAATATGTACGAGAACTACCCGTTCTGGTTTACATTTTTCCATACATTGCATTTCCGTGTGGTACTTTCTCCTGCCTCCACCAGGAATATATACGAGTACGGGATCGACTCCATCCCAAGCGAATCCGAGTGTTATCCGGCGAAACTCGCCCACGGACATGTACAGTGGCTGATCAACCACGGGATCAAACGCATCTTCTACCCCAGTGTTCCTTATGAACGCCAGGAATTTAAAGATGCCAACAACCACTACAACTGCCCGATCGTAACTTCTTATCCTGAAAATATTAAGAATAACATTGATGCGATCGTAAATGGTGAAGTGGATTTTATCCACCCATTCCTCTCTTTGAAGAGTGAGGAAACCATTTCTTACCGTCTGATCGAGGAACTGTCTGACAGATTCTCTATTTCAGCAGAAGAGATCAGATCCGCCGTCCACGCAGCATGGACAGAACTCTCTGCCTGCCGTGAAGATATCCGGCGCAAAGGCGAAGAAACCATCGCATACCTGGACAGAACCGGAAACCGGGGCATTGTCCTTGCAGGCCGTCCATACCACATTGACCCGGAGGTAAATCACGGAATACCGGAACTCATCACCTCCTACAACATCGCTGTACTGACAGAAGATTCTATTTCCCATCTTCATCAGGTAGAGCGCCCGATCAATGTCATGGATCAGTGGATGTATCATTCCCGCCTATATGCAGCGGCAAATTATGTAAAGACAAAAGACAACTTAGATCTGATCCAACTGAATTCTTTCGGATGTGGGCTTGACGCCGTTACCGTGGATCAGGTAGCAGACATCCTGAATGGTTCCGATAAAATCTACACCTCCCTTAAGATTGATGAGGTAAATAACTTAGGAGCCGCAAGGATCCGCGTGCGCTCTCTTCTTGCCGCGATCCGTGTCCGGGAACAACGCGGAGAAGAACGCAAGATTCAGCCTGCTTCTATTACAAAAGTTGCTTTCACAGAGGAAATGCGCAAGAATTATACGATCCTCTGCCCGCAGATGTCACCGATCCATTTCGAACTGCTGGAACCTGCATTTCGGGCAGAAGGTTACAACATCGAGATCCTTCCGAATGATAACAGGCAGGCAGTAAATGTAGGATTGAAGTATGTAAATAACGACGCCTGCTATCCGTCTCTTATGGTAGTCGGTCAGATCATGGATGCCATCCTCTCCGGCAAATACGACACAGATAAGATCGCAGTCATTATCAGTCAGACTGGTGGCGGATGCCGTGCTTCCAACTACATCGGCTTCATCAGACGGGCACTTAAAAAAACTGGTTATGAACACATTCCGGTCATCTCCATCAACTTAAGCGGGCTGGAAGAGAATCCAGGATTTAAGATCACGCCGACCCTTGCACTGCGTGGAATGTATGGCGTCATCTTAGGTGACATTTTTATGAAATGCGTATACCGTCTGCGCCCTTACGAAGCGGTAGAAGGCTCTGTAAATGCCATTCACGAAAAATGGAAAAAAGTCTGTATAGAATTTCTCTCTACCGGCTTTCCTTCCAGACGGAGATTCAACAGCCTGTGCAAAAATATTATTAAAGACTTCGATACAAACATTGAACTTTTAGATGTGAAAAAACCACGTGTCGGGGTGGTCGGTGAGATTCTTGTCAAATTCCTTCCTGCTGCAAACAACTATCTTGTAGAAACATTAGAAGCAGAAGGCGCCGAAGCAGTCGTACCGGATCTTTTGGACTTCCTTTTCTACTGCTTCTACAATCAGAATTTTAAAGTGGAAAAATTAGGATTCCCAAAAAGGAAAGCCATCATTGCCAACCTTGGCATCAAAGCCCTTGAATGGCTCCGCGCTCCGGCTGCAAAAGCATTTAAAGAAAGTATTCACTTTGACCCGCCGGCAGATATTGCCCACTTAGGGGCGATGGCTTCGGACATCGTATCTCTCGGTAACCAGACTGGTGAAGGCTGGTTCTTAACAGGAGAAATGCTGGAACTGATCCAGAACGGTGCACCAAACATCGTGTGTACCCAGCCCTTTGCCTGTCTCCCCAACCATGTAGTGGGAAAAGGTGTGATCAAAGAATTGCGAAGACTCCATCCGCAGTCTAATATCGTTGCCATTGACTTTGACCCGGGTGCCAGTGAAGTAAATCAGTTAAACCGATTAAAACTAATGCTGTCAACAGCGAATAAAAATCTGAACACACCGGAATAAACATATAGAATTTTCTATATATATAAGCAAACAGGCTTTACCTCGGAAACATTCCTTGATAAAGCCTGTTTGCTTATAATCACATTTATTTTTCTTTCAGAATTACTTACCAATTCTTTCTGTTGCTACTCTCCAAATCCCATACCAAGCACGACTTCCATATAATCACCCATACTGAGATCCATTCCGCTGCTATAACTCATCTCAATACCATCTTTTATGGTCTGAATGCCTTCCTGTATTGTCGGGTCATTTACATCGATCATTGCCATCTGTTCATCTGTCAGACCATTGATCGCCTGCGTCATCGCAAGACAGCACTGTGTCTTCTCTTCTTCTGATGCCGCACTCCAATCCTCATACGTCCAGTTCAGATATACATTTCCGTAATCTTTTCCGGTTGGTGTCTGCATCTGGCTCACCAGATCTTCCAGATTATCATCATAAGAATAGAAATCAGAAGCAAGCGCATCAATATCAGATTCCTCGATCTCATACTGCTTACTTTCCTCGTCATAATCAAGATGTACCTGGTATGTCACCGGATCACCATAAGACTGCTCCTCAACTGCGGCTTTCAGTTCCTGAAGGATCATACCTCCTAACTCATCTGCCTCTGACACATCCTGAACTGCTGACATCACTTTTGCAAAAAACAAAGAAATTGCATTGGATGGATATACATCAACATCTACGACATAATTCCCCTCATCATCCTGCTTCGCATCTTTCACTTCGTATTTCACAGACGCCAGAAGGTTCTTAAATTCCTCTCCCATGCCATCTCCAAAATCGATCCCGAGTGTCTCTGCCTCCGCAAACATTGCTGTCAGTTCATCTAAAGTCTCTTCATATTCTTCTTTCAGGTCTTCTTCATCTTCTCCGGTAAGTTTCGCGTACTCTTCAAACTCACCTTTCGTCTCTGCTTTCAGATAAGCGTCTACTGCTGCAGAAGCATCAATCTCTTTTTTTCCTCCGCAGGCAGTCATCGATGTCATCGCCAACACTATAGCCAGCATCACAGCCAGCATTCTTGTCCATTTTTTCATACCTTTTCCTCTCTTTCCCCTGTTCCTTAATAATAATACGGCAGCGTACTCATTCCTATCGTTCCTATCACCACAGACATTATGACGATCAAGATCACGGAGAACAAGATTGAAATTCCTATAAATATCAACTGTGCACGACAGAAATTCCTCTTAGTAATATTTCCCTGACTGCCAAATCCCCATACACAGCAGAGAATAATATTTACACATGGAATAGACATCAGGAGCAAAATAAGGATCCATTCTCCCAATGAGATCGGCAAATTATCTTCTTCCGCTCTGTACTCATGATCATATCCGGTATTGTTTCCTACATTGTAATCATAATTGTCCTGATACTGCTTCTGATGATCGGTCGGCGCTGCATCTACGATTGGTTCTCCGGCTGCTGCATCTATAACCGGTTCTTCTGCCGCCTCATTTTGCATCTGTGTATTTTCAAAGTCATTTTCCATAAGTAACTCCTCTCCGATTTCAAATCTGTATTTGTGTTGTGGTCTTTTGTTCCTTTTTTATAATATCATATTATCCTGTCATTTTCAATAAATCCGACAGTTTGCGAAAAAGGTTCTGCTCATAATAACTCATCGGCGGTTCCCCCGGAAAATATTTCCACATTCTCCACACATAGAAAACGATCATGGCGGCAAGCACTACGATCAGGCACCAGCTGATTGCAGGCATCTTCTCTTTCCGAAGAATATACCTTCCAAATACATAGACGATCACTAACAACATGATCGGATAAATGAACGGATGTATCCTCCAGGCTTCTGCAAAATCAAAGCGAAGAACCGCTTTACCCGCTCTTGTGAGCCCACAGCCCGGACAGGGGAATCCGGTGAGCACCACCATTGCACACATACTGTGAAGGATCAGCCTGCCAAATGCAAAATAGGCGATTATAATTACAATCGCCCATTTCACTGACTTTATATCGTTTAAAAATAATCTCAGCGCGTCAACTAACACCTGCTTTAAACTTCGTCTCTTCATAATCCTCTGATATTCCGAAAAACTACGATCACTTAATGATCTTCTTCGGACACTTTTCTGCACATGCGCCACAGTTTGTACATTTCTCCGGATCGATATGTGCAATATTATCAGTTACTGTTACAGCCTGAGCCTCACACACTTTCTCACACATTTTACATCCGATACAACCAACGGAACATGCCTTCATAACATCTTTG
>CAYOSJ010000016.1:0-6196 GCA_964406595.1 uncultured Dorea sp. | reverse complement strand
GTACCAGATGTTTCTGATCGTAAGGTACCAGTTCGATCAGATGCTTCGGACATGCAGCAATACACTTACCGCAAGCCTTACAAGCCTCTTTGTCTACAACGGCAACACCGTCTATAATATGAATCGCATCAAACGGACATGCCTTCACACAAGTTCCTTCTCCGAGACATCCATAGTTACAGGATTTTGGTCCTCCGTTCTGCATCATGTTCACCATAACACAGTCGCCAAGTCCATGATACTCATAGTCCTGACCTGCTTTGTCACATGTTCCGGCACATTTTACAAATGCAACCTGACGTGCCTGGGAACCTGCTTCCTGCCCCATGATCTCACCGATCTTGGCTGCAACAGGAGCGCCTCCTACCGGACAGCCTCCTACTTCTGCTTCACCCTTTACGATAGCAGCTGCAAGACCGGAACAGCCTGCATAACCACAGCCACCACAGTTGTTTCCCGGAAGAACGCCCAGGATAGCCTCTTCTCTCTCATCAACCTCTACTGCAAACTTCTTACCTGCAAATCCCAGAAACACACCAATGAATAATCCGGTGCCGCCTACGATTAAAGCAGCAATTATAATGCCTGTTATACTCATAGTACGCTCCTTCCTATATCAGCCCTGAGAAACCAAAGAATGCAATCGCCATAAGACTTGCTGTAATCAGCACGATTGGTGTTCCCTGGAATGACTCAGAGATATCATTGTATTCCATTTTCTCTCTTAAACCTGCCAGAATTACGATCGCGATCAAAAATCCGACAGAAGTTCCAATACCATTTAACACACCCTGTAATAAAGAATACTCTTTCTGTACGTTTGTAAGAGCAACACCAAGTACCGCACAGTTTGTTGTGATAAGCGGAAGGTATACACCAAGCGCCTGGTAAAGAGACGGCATGGATTTCTTCAGGAACATCTCTACAAACTGAACGAGACATGCGATCACAAGGATAAATACGATTGTCTGCAGGTAGGCAAGTTTTCCATCTGCATTTCCCGGGATCGCCGGATTCACAAGGATATACTTATATACAAGCCCTGCAACAAACGATGCAATTGTAATAACGAATACAACCGCGCCGCCCATACCTGCCGCCGTCTCTACTTTCTTAGATACGCCGAGGAACGGGCAGATTCCGAGGAACTGGCTGAGTACAACGTTATTTACAAGAGCGGAACCAATTGCAATAATCAATAATTCTTTCATCTATGTACTCCTCCTATTCTTTCTCATTTCCTGTTGGAAATACTTTACCGCTGCAGGCGCTGTTACTGCAAGATGCACAGCCCTCGCCGCAACCTGTAGCCTCTACGACCTTCTTGCCTTTCTTCGCGGCATTGTTCTTAATCTTGTTCTGAAGCGCAGTCAGTCCTGCGAGTACAAGGAATGCTCCCGGTGCAAGGATAAAGATCGTTACTGGAACATATCCGCCTTTGCCTGCTGCTTCATCTGCCAGTGGAAGGATCTGCATTCCAAACGCCTGGCCTGCACCGATCAGCTCACGTACAACACCAATTGCCGTAAGACCTACCGTAAATCCAAGTCCCATACCAATTCCATCAAAAATAGACGGAAGCACCGGATATTTGGAAGCATAACTCTCGGCACGGCCAAGAATAATACAGTTTACTACGATAAGCGGAATGTATAATCCAAGTGCAGAATAAAGACTTGGGATAAATCCTTCCAAAAGGAAATCTACAATTGTTACAAAAGATGCTACTACTACGATAAATGCCGGGATTCGAAGTGAATCCGGAATTATCTTACGCAGCATGGAAATCAACATATTAGACATAACCAGTACGGCTGTCGTAGAAAGTCCCATACCTAAGCCATTGATAGCGGAAGTTGTTACCGCCAGTGTCGGACACATACCGAGCATCAACACGAAGGTAGGATTTTCTTTGATAATACCGTTATATAATCTTTCGGTGCATGTATTCATACTCACTACCTCCTCTTCTACTGAAATACACTCTGGTAATAACCAAGTGCCGCATTCACAGCGCCTGTCATTGCTCTGGATGTGATTGTTGCTCCACTTAACGCGTCGATCGGTTCTCCATCGCCGCCATCTTTGGATACCACGAACTTCTCTGCCTGTTTTCCTTCGTACTGTCCGTAGAACTCAGGATTGGTAGCCTTCATACCAAGTCCTGCCGTCTCGCTGATAGACAGGATGGAAACACCATTTATCGTTCCGTCTGCCGTGATGCCAACTGTAACCTGGATATCACCGCCGTATCCTTCTTTGTCAGTTGTTGTGATGACATAGCCTTTCTCACCAACTGTACACACTTCATCAATCGTTGCATTTACGCCAAGCGTTTTCACAGCCTCTTCGGCTGCAGCCTGGTCAAGTTCTGCCAGTTCAAAGTCATTTAAGTCAGCCTCAGGAAATACTGCCTGCCATGCTTCTTTCTTCGCTGCTTCCTGTGCCTGTGCGATCGGATCTTTCGTGATCTCATACACAAATCCTAATCCAAGACCTGCAACTAATGTAATGACTGTAAGAATAATTGTATTTTTCATAATATGATTCATTATTTCTCTCCTCCTTTACCAAATGGTTTTGGAAGAGTAACCCTTTCAATAAGTGGTACTAAAAGGTTACTGATGATGATCGCGTAGGAAACTCCTTCCGCAGAACCGCCAAAGAGACGGAACAGTCCGGTCAGAATACCAAGAACGATACCAAATACGATCTGACCTCTCTTTGTGATCGGTGATGTTACATAATCTGTTGCCATGAACCATGCTCCGAGCATCAGTCCGCCTCCGCACAGATGTGCAGTAATGTACTGCGGATCAAAGAACCCGACTGCCGGATTCTGGAAATGTCCGAAGATGCCAATGAACAGAACAAATGTAACAATATATGTACCTGGAATCCGAAGATCGATAATTCCCATCAGGATCAGGAACATTGCTCCGATGATAATTGCGATCACGGAAGTCTCTCCGATGGTACCCGGGATCGTACCGATCAGCATGCTCATGCTATCTACTGCTTCCCCGTTCTTAAGAAGGGCAAGCGGTGTAGGACCGGATACTCCGTCATACACAAATGTTGTCATCTGCCCGGTAAAGGAGATCAGAAGAAAACATCTTGCTCCAAGAGCCGGGTTCATGAAATTCTGTCCCAGACCTCCAAATAACTGTTTTACGATCAGGATACCGAACACACTGCCAAGCGCGCCCATCCACCACGGAGCGCTTGCAGGCATGTTAAGTCCTAACAGTAAACCTGTAACAGCCGCACTGAAATCACTAATTGTGATCTTCTTGTGCATCAGTTTCTCATAAACATATTCTGTAAGTACAGCCGACACAGTTGTACTGATCAACATAATAAGCGCCGGCAATTTAAAATTATATACACCGAATGCTGCCGCCGGAAGTAATGCTATGATTACCATGAGCATAATATTTCCAGAGGTAACTTTATCGCGTATATGTGGTGAAGACGACATCTTTAACTTGTTTTCACTCAACACTATTCACCTCTTCCTCTCATTTTACATTATTTCTTCTTGCGGTTCGCAAGTGCGATCTTTCTCATAGAACCGATTGCCTGTTTCAATGGTCTCTTTGCAGGACATACATAACTGCATGATCCACATTCCATACATTCAAGTCCTTCATGGCTTGTAAATGCTTCTTCATTATGATGTTCCGCATAATCTGCAAGCCTTGACGGAATCAGACGGCTTGGACATGCGTCTACACAACGTCCGCAGTTGATACACGCCGTAGGCTCGAATTTTGCTACTTCATCTTTTGTAAATCCAAGAATAGAAGAAGAAGTCTTTGTTACAGGAACATCTAATGTAAACATAGAGAATCCCATCATCGGACCGCCGGAGATCATCTTCTCCGGTTCTGTCTTGAATCCGCCTGCTGCTTCTACCAGTTCCGCCTGATTGATACCGAATGGAACCTTGAAGTTTCCCGGCTCCTGCACTGCATCACCACTGACTGTCACCACCCGCTCCATCGAAGGCTTGCCTTCTGTGATCGCACGATTGATCGTAATCAATGTCTCTACGTTATCTACCACACAGCCTGCATCAGCCGGAAGCATAGCGGAGTTGATCGCGCGCCCTGTCGTAGCATAGATCAGCTGACGCTCACCACCCTGTGGATACTTTGTCTTAAGCGCTACAACTTCCATACGAGGCTCGTCTTTTGTCAGTTCTTTTAATTTAGCGATACAATCCGGCTTGTTATCTTCCACACCGAAAATACCCTTTGCATGATCAAAAAGTTTCAGAACTGCCTTCATACCGCCTACCAGTTCCTCCGGATTCTCCGTCATACGGCGGTAATCCGCTGTAATATAAGGCTCACATTCCGCACAGTTTGCGATAACGTACTCGATCTTATCAGGTTCTTTCGGAGAAAGTTTTACTCTGGTTGGAAAACCTGCTCCACCCATACCTACAACTCCGGCTTCCCCGATCACATTCAAGATCTCTTCCTTCGTCATCTCTTCAAGCGGCTTTACTTCCGGATAAGTCACTTCTTCATATTCCCCATCATTTTCAATCACGATACTATTGACTTTTGCTCCCGTTGGATTAAAACGGGGCTCAATAGCCTTTACAGTTCCTGATACAGACGCATAGATCGGCGCAGAAACAAATCCGCCGGCCTCTGCAATCTTCTGTCCTTTAAGAACTCTGTCGCCAACTGCCACAACCGGACTGGCAGGGGCTCCAATATGCTGTGAAACCGGGAACACCAGGTCGCCCTTTGGCTTCACTTCTACAATTGCCTTGTCCTTTGCCAGGCTCTTGCCGTCATTAGGGTGAACGCCACCCTTAAATGTTAACAATGCCATCCCATTATCCTTCCCTTCCTAAAATCTCTTATATTACTATACATGAAAATGTCCATTTAATCCAGTATTGGCACGACATTTTTATGTATATTTCGTGGAACATTTTGATGTTTTTTTAACACACAAAAAATAGAGGCTGACCGCCTCTATTTCCTGTATTCACATCTATTTACTTGAACAAACCTCTGCTTATTCTTCTGTAACACTTTCTTCTACGCTCTCCTCTGCCTCCAAAGCCGGCTCCAGTACTTTCATGCTAAGGCTGATCTTCTTTTCTGCTTCATTAAGATCTACGATCTTAGCAGTAATCTCCTGACCTACAGACAATACATCTGATGGTTTATCTACATGTGCTCTTGAAATCTGGGATACATGAAGAAGTGCATCAACACCTGCAGCAAGTTCAACGAATGCGCCAAAATCAGTCATTCTTGCAACTTTACCTGTAACCTCTTTTCCTACTGCATAATCCTCTGCAGCATTTGCCCACGGATTTGTCTCCGGGAATTTCAGGCTTAATGCGATCTTTGTATCGTGGATATCTTTCACCAATACTTTTACTGTATCGCCAACTTTGAATACTTTCTTTGGATTCTCAACACGTCCCCATGACATCTCTGAGATATGCAGAAGCCCGTCAACTCCGCCAAGGTCAATGAACGCGCCGAAATCAGTCACGTTCTTCACTGTTCCTTCTACCGTATCACCAACATTTAACTTCTCGAACAGTTCTTTCTGTCTCTCTGCCCTCTCTGCCACAAGAAGTTGTCTTCTATCACCAATCACACGGTTTCTTCTCGGATTAAACTCGCTGATCACGAACTCGATCTCCTGTCCCTGATATTTGCTCAGATCTTTCTCATAAGTGTCAGATACAAGACTTGCAGGAATGAATACTCTTGCCTCTTCAACAACAACACTTAAGCCGCCGCCTAAGATCTGTGCTACAGGCGCTTTCAGGACCTCATGATTCTCGAATGCTTCTTTCAGTCTTTCATTTCCTTTTTCCGCTGCCAGTCTCTTATATGTCAGCAGAACCTGACCTTCTCCGTCATTTACTTTCAATACCTTTACTGTCATTGGATCTCCTACAGATACCATTGTAGTAAGGTCTGCGGCAGAATCATTTGTGTACTCACTTCTGGTGATGATACCATCTGCTTTGTATCCGATATTTAATACAATCTCATCCGGCTTTACGTCAATGACTGTTCCGTCTACCACTTCTCCATTCCTGATGGTCTTAAATGATTCTTCCAACATCTGTTCAAATGTTAATTCTGACATTACTTTGAACCTCCTCAATTATTTTATTGGGCGTGGATGCCCCTGCTGTAATACCTAC
>CAYOSJ010000015.1:0-30145 GCA_964406595.1 uncultured Dorea sp. | reverse complement strand
GGGAACGGATCAGACAATTTTTAAGGATCGCCGGGAATTTACCGGATCACTGATGCAGCAAATGAATGAAGTTTATGATTTTATTGACTTCCGCAATCAAACCCGTGCAACTATAGAAAAACTGTTGAGAGTTGATGTCAGGGATTATCCGGAAATTGCCGTCAGAGAGGCATTGCTGAATTTGCTGGTTCACCGCGATTATTCCTTTAGCGCCAGTGCGCTTATCAGTATCTACGAGGATCGGATTGAATTTATATCTATTGGTGGATTGATGCCGGGAATTGATCTGGAAGATATTATGGCAGGTATTTCCGTATGTAGAAATCAGGAACTTGCGAATGTGTTCTACCGACTGCATTTAATTGAGGCTTACGGTACCGGGATGGGCAAGATTATGAAGGCATACGAGGGTCTGGAAGAAAAACCTTCAATTGAAACGACCAAAAATACTTTTAAGATTATACTACCTAACATTAACGCAAAATATGAAACAGGAAAAACTTCCACATCAATGGCTGAATCGATCATAAATTTTGCAGTTGGGGCTGAAAAAAGCCTGAGCAATGAAGAAAAAGTGTTAGAATATGCTTATTCTCGTGGTGTTATTACAAGAAATGATGTAATCGCATTACTTGGCGTGAGTACTTCTACTGCCTCCAGAGTTATCAGGAAAATGGTAAAAAGCAACTTGCTGAAGCAAAATGGAAAAGCAAGGAACACCAATTACACCGTTATAAAATAACAGACGGATCTAAAAAGGGTGCCCTAATGGATACTATTGAAAATAAGAAATGGGTTTACCGTACAGTGGTTTCACTCAAACGGGTTGCTCGTTTCTTTTTTATTGTCAGAATATCATACAGATACTTTCCGCCGCCATTTGTATGAGGAACAAGTTTCCTTTCTAGTTTGCGATTTTTGGAGAGATATTGCCGAAATATTGTGTTATAATTAATATATCATTTGGTATTTAAGTAGGAGGCGTTGATGGAATCAAAAAAGAAAGACCATGATTTTGAATTTATTGGTAGAATTTTGGACATTTTAAAAATTTTGCAAGAGGAAACGGATGAATATACAACAATATCTCAGACTGAAATTCTTGAACTTATGAAGAAGCACGAACATCCATGTTCAGCACGAACATTAGCGGATTATCTTAAGGTTATGATGAAGGAATTAAATCCTGAGGATGAAGATGGATATGTAGGTGAAATGTTCACAATATCAGATTACAAAATCATACCTAAAGGGTTAAAAGAAAAACTTTGTGCAAGAGATATTGGATTAGTAGATGAAGGAACTAAAAAACTTCAACTTCGAAGTTTAAGGTATAATCAATTGTTTACTTTTGATGAGTTGAATCAGATTGTTGAAGCGGTTTTGTTTTTAAAGAATATCGATTCAACCGTAAAGGAAACGTTAATTCGTAAATTGCAATCTTTATCAAGCGTAAATTATCCCAAATACTCTCCTTTTATTAGTGAGACCACTGGAAAAATCAGTAAAAGTATAGCAAGTGTTTTTGAAGACTCTAAAGTAGATGAAGCCACTGTAAGAAAGAATTTGAATCTGATCAGGTCAGCTATTGAGGCAGATAATGGAAGCGGTAGAAAAATAGCCTTTCATTTTAATTATTATAATGAGAAGAAGCAGTTGATTCCCAGAAAGAATGAGGTTGGAGAAAATATCGTTTATACAGCTAGTCCATATTACGTGATTCTATATAACGGAAAATATTATTTGGTTTGCAGTGTTGAACCTTATGACAATGTTTCATTTTATAGAATTGATTTGATGTCCAATATTACAGATCGGACGAAGGTTTCTTCTTTAGATAATCAAACAATGGTTGCAGAAAGAAGAAAACCAAAAAGGCAAGTTAATGGTATTCCGTTAGAGTGGAATGATGATACGGCATCAAATTTTCAGACGGAACACGTATATATGTTTTATGGAGAACCTCACAGGATTCGATTGAAAGTTGACAAGGACAGATATACATTGCTGCACGATTATTTTGGAAACAGATACAAATTTATTGATCATATTGACGAGAGATGGGATGAAATTGAAGTAAAATGTGTCCCTAAGGCAATGGAATCATGGGCTTTGCAGTGCGCTGATTTTGTAGAAGTCTTATCTCCGATGGAACTTAGGAAAGACATATATAAAAAATGTCAGATGCTTTTAAATAGATACGATCATTAAAAAATGTCAGAGAGATCCATAAGATTTTTATATTGATTATTGTTTCCGCAACATATTGCCGGTTTGAAACCTTATAATTCAAAGAGTAAACAAAAGGAATTGTAATTCACAGGAGGCGCTTATGATGGGAAATGAGATAAGAACATCAATTAAAACTGTTTATGGAATGCTTTGGGATGTGTTGGTTCTCTACGAAAAAACTGATTGCTACAACAAAATTCCTGAAAGCGAAAAGGAGGTTGACATCTGGGATTACATGGGCGATAAGTTACTTGAGGTAAGAAAGACAATCAACATGATTTTTCTGGGTGAGGAGGAAATTAAGAGTAAGTTGGATCAGATTGTTGACGAGACGGAGCGATTCGTAAGAAGCGGTGAAAGACCAGGAGTTGTAAGGCGTTGGAGAAAAATTAATCCACGGATTCTGTTTTTTGACTGTGCTTTTGATATTATGGAGACATGTCCGGGTACATATAAGGAGATTAGCTGGGGATTGACAGATTTGAAATTAAATTGTTATCCGGATGAAACACTGATTGAAGCAAGAAAGAGATACTTTGCAGATGCAAAGAAAAAGATTGAGGAAGGGAATCTTCAGTATACCGAGGACAGAGTATTTCAAAATGAACTTTTGAGAACTTTGACTCTTGTGTTTGAAAATGATTTCATGGGTCTCTTATAAGAACTAAGGAGCCTGCTTTGGCAGGCTCCCTAAAATAACCGTTAATGAGGAGGAAACAAGATTGAAAAACAAGGGCTTTGTAGTGTTTCTTGATGTTGATGGAGTTCTTAATACCAGGACCACGGTTCAGAGGACGCCTGATGGTTATACAGGTATCGATAGTGCCCGTGTTGAAATCCTGGCAAAGGTCATTCAAAAGATGGGAGGTGGAGATGTTGTTTTGTCATCTGACTGGAAAAAGATGAAATTATCTGCTGATGATTATACATATCTGGTTTCCATGTTGGAACAATGGGGATTGACTATATCAGCCCATACAAAGGATCAGACATATACTGCCCGTGGCGCCGGAATTCTGGCATATCTGAAAGAACATCCTGAGATTATGGAATATGTAATTTTGGATGATCATAAATTTGACTTTGAAAATTACAAAAAGCTTTGGGAGCGGCTTTTAATCACGGATGGAATTGAACGGGCAAAATTTGCGGCTAGAACTCCGGCAGTTGAAACGATATTGTTTTTGGATTATATTAAAGAATTTTAAAGGAGGAGAACTGAGAATGTGTAAACAGAAAGATCAAAGGATTTCAGATTTTTTGAAGAAAGAGAAACCGGAAGAATATGATTTTAAATTGGAAATGAAAAATTATTATAAAGATAATAATAAAAATGTGAATTATGATGGTTTGATTAAAGAAATAGAAAGCCGAATTAAACCTGAGGAAGATTCCATTAAGAACTGGTTTGCATACAAAACGTTGGAAAAAGATATGGGCCGTAAAAAAAATTTGTTTGATTGTGATAATTCTAATGATACATGCAAATTAAGCGAATTAATTTATCGTTATCTTTGGGGATGGGAAGAAGGAAAAAATAATTTTAGAAAGCTTCTGATCTTGCAGAAAGAAAATAATGGTATGACTAATACTTTTGGTGGAGATACCATGAATTCTTTGGGAACCACTTTGAGAAAGTATATGGATAAGAACAGTGTGAACGAGTGCAAAAAAGAATGGGATAAGACTGAGCGGGATAAGGCTGATTTAGATAGTATGAAGCATTTGCATGATTTTGCACAGTATACAAGCTGTATCGGCAATTTTGTTTTAGTGCCTGCAGGTTTCAACGGGCATAGGGGAATTCATCCGTGTATCAAGGATTATTGGGATTTGTCATTGGACTATTTGGCATATACGGAAAAAAATGCGTGGCTGTCGAACGAGAAAAGATTGATGAAGCAGAAAGCCGCACAAGAAAATAGTGCATTTGTTAAATATATTAATATGTTTTTTCTTTGGGATTATGTAGACAAGAATTATGAAGTGAAATCATTGTTTGCTTCTCATGAAAATATACTAGGTGCCAAGATTTGTTCTGTTAATGATGTTCTTCCGGAAGATGAGTCCGAGTTCAGTTCGTACTTTGAAAATGCGAATACATATATTAAGCGGCGAGGGATATTTATGGTTGCTATGTTAAACATTGCCTATAGATTTGAAGATGTTGAGATAGAGTATACGAATAAAGCGGCGTGGAAAGACTGGAAAGTTTCGGATATCTATAAATACATCGTAGAGAAGGTATTCCTGACAGATAAGGAGTACTCAGGTTATGAAGGAGTTATTGAGGCTATAAAAAATGCAGTGAAAAAAGATGTTGTGTCGAAAGAGAATATCTCCAAGATTAGAGACTATTTAAAGGATCTGAAGATTCGATTAGAAATATAAAGGGGGATTTATATGCGATGCAATCAGGTAAGTATTTTTATTGAACGCTTTGGAAAGTATGTGCCAAAGGATTATCCGGGGGAAATTCAGCGGATTTCGGTGTATGTGGACGACTTTGAAAATGTTTTTGCTGCGTTATCTAAGGCATACGCATTGGCGGTTGATGAATTGGCAGAATATGAACAAATAGGGGTAAGAACTGATGTGAGCACAAACGAATGTTTCAAGTCGGATTACAGGGAGATGCAAGGGAAGTTTCCCAAAGGAAGACTGCGGTATGAGGATGATATCAACTGGCAGTATTATGATTCCCGTCTGGAGTTGTGTGAGGATTATATCTGGGCGTTTGAACATAGCGCTGAGGTCCTTGAGGTGATAAAGAGAAGCAAAGATAAAGGGGATATGATTGTCTCGTTAAAGGAAACATTTCACTTATCTGACTATCAGGTAAAGAAATTACTGCAAATCCGATTTGATATGCTTACAGAGCAGGAATATAAAAGTTATAAAGATGAAGCGGCAAAGATAAAGGAAAAAAAGAATGGCGTTTCAGAATTGCCGCACGATGACGAAAATCGGGAGAGATACGCCCGTGTGCAACTCCATAAACTGAATCGTCAGATAGAGGAAGCAAAGGCGCTCTTGCTTGCGGCGGAACATTATGCTGAAATTATTGAAATAATGGAAAATTCTGAAGAATTCTATGACTTTGCAGAGACGATGAAAGAAAGGTTTGGGTTTAGCCGGGATCAGTCAAGGTATTTTCAGCACATGTCTATTCAGGATTTTAATAAAAAAGCCCGTGAGGAGATGAGAAAAAAACTGGAGTGGCTGATGAAAAATAAAGAAAAGAGGCGGGAATGAATTACTATATCAGCGATCTGCATCTGTTTCACAAGAATATTACGAGGTCAGGGAAAAATTTTGACGGCAGACCTTTTGAAAATCTGGAAGAGATGCATAACTTTATCAGAGAAAAATGGAATGCTAAAATTACAAATGGAGATACGGTATATATCCTTGGTGATATGGCTATGCGCGGAACACAGGAAGAATTGATTGCTTTTGTATCTACTTTAAAAGGACATAAGATACTGGTCAGGGGCAATCATGATAAGATAAAGGACTTGCGCTACCAACAGATTTATGAGGAAATCTGTGATTATAAAGAGACGAGAGACACATTCCATAGCGATAATGTGAAATTGGTTCTGTGCCATTATCCGATACTCATGTGGAAAGGGCAGCACCATGGTTCTATCTTATTGTATGGGCATGTTCATAATTCAATCGAAGAATCTTATTTTCAAAAATGCCTGAGGGAGATGAATAACGATGTTTTCTTTGGTGATAAAGCCGGGGACAGCATCCTTCGGGCGTATAATGTGGGATGTATGATGCCATATATGGATTACGAACCGCGTACATTGGCGGAGATTATAGATAAGTATTTATAATATGAAAGGGTTTTGAATAAAAAATAAAGGGTAGGGAATTATTATGGCGATCAAATTTGAAGAGATAAAAAAATATTTAGCACGGAATGTCCGGTTATCGATTTGTTTTAAAGCCGGGCATTATCATGATTATCTTATGGTGTCGGATATTCCAGATTCGAAATATGACAGGCTTTATGTGTATGGCATAGGAATGATCGATGTGGAGTTCTCCAGGGATGTTTATTCAGAACCGCAGGAACCAATAGGAGCCATGACGTCAATAAAGGATATTACGCTGGAGCCCGCAATTGAAGTTGTACTGCATGAAGTGCCAAGAGGAATGAAAAGAAGCACAGATGAGGCTTTGGTATTCAGGGATCTGAAGCCGTATTTACAGAGTTTTGGATGTATTTCTGTGGTGGAGAGGAAAACATGGTCTCAGGAAGCCTATGAATTAAGAGATGATATTCCGGGGAAATATGACAATCTGTATGTGTATGGAATCGGAATGGAAGACAATCCTGATATGGACGAAAGGTTGAAAGAGCGGGAATATGACTGTTGGATGAAAAAAAGAATGGTGATCGTCCTTTCGGACAAGCCGAGAGAGGATTCCATTGCATAGAGTGCTAGGAACTGGATTATAAAAGAAGAATGCAGAGGAGGTGGTTTGTATAATTACTTATGCTATGTCAGATATTCATGGCTATATTGAGGAACTAAAAAGCAACATAGAGAAAATTGATCTGCAGGGAGATAACCGTATTATTTTCCTTGGGGATTATATTGACTGTGGTAAGGCTTCCTGCCAGGTTTTGCAGCATATCCGAAAACTACAGGAACAGTTTGGCGATGAGAAGGTTATTGCTTTGAAGGGAAATCATGAGCAGATGTTTTTGGAGTGGGTTAATGATTTCGGATATCTATCTGCGGATAGCCCAGAGGATTATCCGGTATTCAATGATTGGCTGAGGACAGATCTTGAATATGGAGCCAATACGATAAGAACTTTCATTTCAGAAGAACAGATGTCTTTTCTCGACCGGATATCAAGGACTTGCTCCTAGGAGACGATCAACAGGGAGGCGGCTTCAATGGTTCTGTCCAACCATAATGAGTTAGTGTGTTGGATTCAAAATATGCCGTCCTATTATGAAACAGATTCACAGATATTTGTACACGCCGGAATAGATGAAGAGGCGGGAGAAGATTGGATGTGGGGAACATCGGATGATATTTTTCTGTGGAAGTACCTGGCATCAAAGGGCAAATTTTGCAAAACGATCATTGCGGGGCATGTGAGTACGGGCGTTCTGGCTAATGACGATCAATTTCATGATGTTTTTTATGATGGGGAGAGCCACTATTATATTGACGGCTCTGTATACAAAAAGGATGGGAAGTTTTTGCTGCTTGCATATGATGAAGATAAGGATAAGTATTATCAGATAGAAGGAAACAAGAGGGGGCGTGTAAAGAAGTTTGAGGCATTTCAATGAGGCAAGAGTAGGTCATTGCGTAAAAAGTATTACAAATACATCACTTTCAAAAAATGAAAAATTTTATAATTTTTAAAAACATGATTCTTGCATATATTGTTTTACAGCGTTATAATAGGAGTTGAGATGTGATTTCAAAAAATAAAAAACTTATAATTTTTGAAAGTGAGCGGTTATATGAAGACAATAACAAGGACAGAGTATCTGAACAGGCTGATTGAGTTGAATCAGACCCCGGATATTAAGATTATTACAGGTGTCCGTCGTTCGGGGAAGTCAAAATTGATGCAGGCATACGTTGAATATCTGAAAAAACATTTTGAAGATATCAATATTATCTTTATTGATTTTATGGATCTGATCTATGAGGAGATCAGAGAATATCATGCGCTTTATGCTTATATAGAGGAACACTATCAGGAGGGGAAAACAAATTACCTTTTTGTGGATAAAGTTCAGATGTGTCCCCAATTTGAGCTGGCGATCGACAGTCTTTACTCCAAAGAGAAATATGATATTTATATCACAGGTTCTAATGATTTTTTGCTCGGTGCTGATCTGGCAGAACTTTTTACCGGACGTTATATAGAGATTCATGTGTTTCCATTCAGTTTTCAGGAATACTGCCAGTATTATGATGAGAACGGAGACAGGGAAAAACTCTTTGATGAGTATTGTATAAATGGTGGGCTGGCAGGTTCTTACGCTTACAGAACAGAGCAGTATAGAATAAACTACATTAAGGAAGTTTATGATATGATCGTTACGCGAGATCTCGTACAGAAATATTCTTTGCCGGACACATCGGTTTTACAGAGATTGAGCGAATTCCTTATGGATAACATCAGCAATCTTACCTCTCCGAATAAAGTCAGCCAGTTTCTGACAGCGAACAAGACCATAACGAATCATGTGACAGTTGGCAGATACATTAAATATTTGTGTAATGCTTCTGTTTTTTATGACATAAAGCGTTATGATATTCGCGGAAAGAAGTATTTGAAAAGTTATGAGAAATTTTATTTATGTGATACAGGTATCCGATATGCCATTTTGGGAAGCGGGAATGTGGATGATGGCAGAGTGTATGAGAATATCGTCTGCATGGAATTGCTCCGCAGGGGATATGATGTGTATGTCGGGAAATTGTATCAGAAGGAAATTGATTTTGTGGCGCAAAAGGGGAGCGAGAAAATTTATATTCAGGTCAGTGACAATGTTTCAGATCAGAATACGCTTGAAAGAGAATGTCTGCCATTGCTGCAGATCCGAGATGCTTATCCCAAAAAGGTGATTGCAAGGACACGGCACCCGAAATATAGTTATGAGGGTATCGAGATCTGTAATATCGTTGACTGGTTATTGCAGAAGCAGGAAAAGACGGAGGTTAAAGAAATAAATGATACGACAGATTAGATATTTTCAGTCAGTCATCCGCAACAACAGTTTTTCAGAAGCAGCGGAAGAATGTCATATTTCCCAGTCTGCTATTTCTCAGCAGATACAGGCTCTGGAACGTGAACTTGGATTTGATCTGTTAGAACGAAAGAACCGCAAATTTTCCCTGACACCGGCAGGAGAATATTTTTACAGGAAAAGTCTGGTACTGATCGCTGACTATGAGCGGATGTGCCGGGAAGCAAGACGACTGGCGATCGCAGACCGGGCGACGCTTACGATTGGATATCTTCGTTGTTACAGCGGGCAGGAATTTCATCTTGCATTGGGGGAATTTTCTGCAAAATATCCTGATGTGGCAGTAAAGATTGAATATGGAAACCATGAAGAACTATATGGGCTGCTTCAGAACGGCGGAGTAGATATAGTCCTTAACGACCAACGCCGTGCTTTTTCTGACCAGTATGTAAATCTGATCCTGACAGTTGGAAGCGAATACATTGAAATTTCATCCCATAACCCGATTGCGGCACTGCCGTCGGTCACGCCGCAGGATCTGAAAAATATTCCCTGCATTCTTGTATCTTCAAAGGAGCAGCAAGAAAACGAGCAGGAATATTATCAGAGCCTGGTTGGATTTCAGGGGGAGTTTCTGTATGCAGAAAATTTAGAAGAAGCCCGTCTTCTGGTTATTGGAGGACAGGGGTTTATGCCGGTGGAGGGTACAAAGAAGACCGGAAATCTTGTCTCGTCCATCACACGTATTCCGTTGTGCCGCGGGGAGGGGCAGATTACCCGTAATTACTGTGCATTTTGGGAAAAAGATAATTCTGGCTATTATGTAGAGGAATTTGCTGAAATGTTGAAGCGGCAATTTGAATAGGGTTTTTCGTATCAGTTTTTCTTATAAGTTTGTTTCGAAAGTCAAATTGATTCAGAAACCTGATTTTTTTATAATAGGTGCAGAAAAATAAAATAAGGAGATCAGATCATGGAACGAATAAAAAAGAATTTTGGTTTTGGATGTATGCGTTTGCCAATGAAAGACGACAAAGTGGATGAAAAAGAGTTTTCGAGAATGGTGGATGAGTTTCTGGCGAATGGTTTTAATTATTTTGACACTGCCCACGGCTACCTGGATGGGAAAAGTGAGACGGCGCTGAAAGCCTGCCTGACAAGCCGCTATCCCCGTGACCGTTATATTCTGACCAACAAGTTGACCAACTTTTTCTTCAAAAAGCAGGAGGATATCCGTCCATTTTTTGAAAGCCAACTTGAATCCTGTGGCGTGGATTATTTCGATATTTACCTGATGCACGCGCAGGGCGCAGATAGTTTTGCCTATTTTAAAAAACACCGTGCTTACGAAACGGCACTGGAATTGATGGCAGAGGGGAAATTCCGGCATTTCGGAATCTCATTTCATGACCGGGCGGAGGTTCTGGAACAGATTTTGACCGAGTATCCGCAGATCGAGGTGGTGCAGATTCAGTTTAATTATGCGGATTATGATGATCCGGCGGTGGAAAGCCGCAAATGTTATGAGGTCTGTCGGAAGTTTCATAAACCTGTCATCGTCATGGAGCCGGTCAAGGGCGGCAATCTTGTCAATCTGCCTGAAGATGCAAAGGCAGTTCTGGAAGAATTGCAAGGCGGTTCTCCGGCAAGTTATGCGATCCGTTTCGCAGCCGGTTTCGATGGGATCATGATGGTGCTTTCCGGTATGAGTGACATGGCGCAGTTGCAGGATAACATCAGTTACATGAAAGATTTTCAGCCACTGTCCGACAGGGAACTTGCTGCGGTCAATAAAGTACAGGAGATTTTCAAAGGGATGAATCTTATTCCCTGCACGTCCTGCCGTTATTGTGTAGCGGGCTGTCCAAAGCAGATCGCTATTCCTGACTTGTTTGCGGTGATGAACGCCAAGCAGATCTATCATGACTGGAACGCGGATTACTATTACAATGTGGTTCACACCGGTGGTGGAAAGGCGAAAGCGTCCGAGTGTATCAAATGTGGCAAGTGCGAAAAAGCCTGTCCGCAACACTTACATATCCGTGATTTGCTTGTAGATGTGGCAAAGGAATTTGAAAAAGAACAGGAGAGATAAAGACTGGAGATGGGAACATGGGAAAAATGGAAGAAGGACAGGCAGAAATGCCTGTTCTGTTTTCTTTGAAAATACAAGGAGGAAACCACATGAAGAAAGTAGTTTTATTTTGTTTGATAATGGTATTGGTGATCACAATCTTTGCCGGGTGCGGACAGTCTGAAAAACCGTCTACTGAAAATGGAGCAGAAACTTCGGAAACCCTGCCAACGGAAACCGAGTCGGGAGAATCCCTTACTACTAATGGTGGGGAAGTCATTCCCCTTTCCGGTCTGGAGTATCGTACTGATTCGAAGGAGGCTCCGGTGGTTTACTATATATCCGATATTACACCGGAAGCGTTGATAGAGATCTACAATGCCCTGGATTGGACACCGGATGGGAATGTGGCGGTCAAATTGTCCACCGGAGAGCCGCCTGCCAGCAATTATCTTGATCCTGATCTTATCAAAGATTTGGTGCAGATGGTGGATGGCACTATTGTGGAGTGTAATACTGCCTACGGCGGTTCCAGAGCCTCTACCGCGGCGCATTATCAGGTGGCAGAAGATCATGGCTTTACTGCGATTGCTGATTTTCAGATTTTAGATGAAGACGGTTCTATGACACTTCCTGTTGAGGGCGGAACCCGGTTGACAGAGAACTATGTCGGAGCGGCTTTTGGTGATTATAATTCCTATCTGGTGTTATCTCATTTTAAGGGACACGCAATGGCAGGCTTTGGCGGCGCGGTCAAAAACATTTCCATTGGTCTTGGCTCCAGTCAGGGGAAGGCATGGATCCACAGCGGAGGAACCAATAGCGGCAGTATGTGGGGCGGCAATCAGGATGCCTTTCTGGAAGCGATGGGAGATGCGGGGAAGGCGGTTTCTGATTATCTCGGAGGTGGTGAACGGATTGTTTACATCAATGTAATGAACCGTCTGTCGATTGACTGTGACTGTGATGGGAATCCTGCGGAACCGGATATGCACGATATTGGGATTCTGGCTTCTGCTGACCCGGTGGCGGTGGATCAGGCGTGCATGGATCTTGTATGGGTATCTGAGGGAAATGAATCCTTTGTGAACCGTGTGGAAGATAGAAATGGTCTGCATACTCTTGAAAATGCAGAGACCATCGGGCTTGGCAGCAGGAACTATCGACTTGTTGATATTAGCAGGTAATGGACTTGTAACATCTTGTAACATGAGGGAGGGGGTGACAGAATTGCCGGAAATCATACGCAGAGAGGCAATTTATCTATGGTACTATTTTGACATCCAGTTTCGGCAGATATTCTGGTATTGGGTGCTGGGAATGGTGTTGGGATCGGCGGTTTCTGTATTTTTGAAAGAACGTATCCACAACACCTTCCGAAGCCTCGGAGAAAAGAGACTGGGGATATCCGGCATCGTCATCGCCAGCGCACTGGGGATTGCTTCTCCACTTTGTATGTACGGCACCATTCCTATTGCAGCTTCCTTTTCCGAAAGCGGCATTAAGGATGACTGGCTGGCAGCCTTTATGATGAGCAGTATCCTGTTAAACCCACAACTTATTATTTACAGTGCGGCTTTAGGACAGACTGCCCTTGTGGTACGGATTGTTTCCTGTTTCATTTGTGGGATCATGGCTGGGATGTTGGTACGGATTTTTTACCATAAGAAGGCATTTTTTAATTTTGGCGGTTTTGAAGAACCGAAAAGCAGAGATACCGACCCTAATATCTTTCTGCGGTTTGTGAAGAATCTTGGAAGAAATGTGAAAGCGACAGGCATGTATTTTCTGTTTGGCATTGTCCTGTCGGCGGTATTTCAGCGGTATGTGCCGCAGGATATGATGACTGGTCTGTTCGGTGGAAACGAGGCATGGGGTGTTCTGATGGCGGCAACGATTGGCGTACCGCTGTATGCCTGCGGTGGGGGAACAATCCCGCTACTGCAGGCGTGGCTTTCTGATGGAATGAGTATAGGAAGTGCGGCGGCATTTATGATCACCGGACCGGCAACGAAGATCACAAATCTTGGTGCGGTTAAGATCGTGCTGGGGATAAAACGGTTTATTCTTTACCTTGCATTTGTCATGATTTTTTCCCTGGTCACGGGGCTGGCGGCTAACCTGTAAAATTAACGGAGATGGTCTTTTTTCTGTAGTTCTATAACTCCCTGTCTTTGCATACACTGGTATCAGCAGAACAAGGGGGTATTAGAATGGATACGTTTCAGTTATACAAAGACATTGGGAGCAGGACGAATGGTGAGATATACATAGGAGTGGTAGGTCCGGTGAGAACGGGAAAATCTACGTTTATCAAACGTTTCATGGATGTTCTTGTACTCCCGAATATGGAAGATGAGCACGGAAGAGAAAGGACAAGGGATGAATTGCCACAATCGGCGTCAGGAAGAACGATTATGACAACAGAGCCGAAGTTTGTGCCAAAAGAAGCAGCAAAGATTTGTCTTTCAGACGATGTGAAAGCAGCAGTACGGCTGATTGATTGTGTGGGGTATATGGTAGACGGGGCTTCTGGTCATGTGGAAGGGAATGAGGAACGTCAGGTGAAGACGCCGTGGTTTGATTATGAGATTCCATTTACGAAAGCGGCGGCGATCGGGACGAGAAAAGTGATCCACGATCATTCTACGATTGGAATTGTCATTACGACTGACGGAAGTATCGGTGAGATTGAGAGAGAGAATTATAAAGAGGCAGAAGGGAAAACCATACGGGAACTTCAGAATCTGGGAAAACCATTTATCGTGTTGGTGAATTCTAAGAAACCTTATGGTGAAGAGGCAGGAAGAGTTGTGGAAGAAATAGAAAAAGAGTACAAAGTCCGCACACTTCCGGTGAATTGTGAACAGTTGAAGGAAGAAGATATCTATAAGATCATGGAAGCGGTACTTTTTGAATTTCCAGTATCGGAGATCCAGTTTTTTATTCCGAAGTGGGTGGAGATGCTTCCAAGAGAGCACCGGCTGAAACAAGATCTGCTGGAATATATTCGGGGAATCTTAAATGATGTACGGGAAATACAAGATGCGGTCGGTACGATGACACCTCCGGAGAGCCCGTATATAGAATCCTGTAAAGTTGACCACATTGAGATGGATACCGGGTGTGTGCAGGTGCGTATTGATGTGGCTGATAAATATTACTATGAGATGTTAAGTGAACTGACAGGAACCCATATCGCAGGACAGTATGAACTTATTGCGGCTATGAAAGATCTGTCAGAGCTAAAAGAAGAATATGAAGGGGTAAAAGATGCATTTGCGGCAGTCCGTATGAAAGGATACGGTATGGTAAGCCCGTCTAAGAAAGAGATCACGCTTCAGGAACCGGAGATCATCAAGCAGGGAAATAAATATGGCGTAAAGATACATTCACAGGCGCCGTCCATTCATCTGATCCGCGCCAATATCGAGACAGAGATAGCGCCGATCGTAGGAAGTGAGCAGCAGGCAAAAGACCTGATCGATTATATCAAAGACACGGAAAAAACAGAGGATGGTATCTGGGGAACCAATATATTTGGAAAGTCTATTGAAGAACTGGTGATGGACGGAATGCGGAACAAGATGTCTATGATCAATGACGAAAGTCAGGTGAAACTTCAGGATACCATGCAGAAGATTGTCAATGACAGCAACGGAGGAATGGTTTGTATTATTATCTGATGCTGCTATTTGCCTTGAATTATTTCCATAAAAGGTATAGAATAATGGAAAGATACAGGATTTGATCAGATGAAGAATTTATCAAGATACAAAAGCAGACAATAATGGAGGTACGATATGAGGGTTGCGATTATAACAGCAAATACGGCAGTGTATAAGGAGAGGGAAGACAATCAGTGCGGAGAGGTGATCCGTGAGATTGTAGAAGCTGAAGATATGGATATTGTGTTTATGAAAGCACTTCCAAATGACAGAAAGGTACTTTCAACCGTATTTGAGCGTCTGGCAGATAATCACCTGGCAGATCTGGTTCTGACAACAGGTGGTGCAGGATGTGCCCCGGAGGATTGTACACCTGAGGCAACGATGGACGTGGTAGACAGACCGGTTCTGGGAATCCCGGAAGGTATGCGTGCACATCTTTTGGGAGCAACGAAACGAACCATGTTAAATAGAAGTGCGGCAGGCATACGAAAAGATGTGTTGATTGTTAATCTTCCAGGAAAAGCCGGAGCAGTAAAAGAGTGCCTGACATATATTCTTCCGGAAGTTATCCACGCTGTAAAAGTTATCAAAGGCGAAGCATAGATTAAGAGGCAGAAACAGATCATATTATAAGAGATTATATTATACTAAGATAGAAGTGTAACAGGGAGAGAAGCGACATGCAGGTCAGCATCTATACGGATGGAGCCGCAAGAGGAAACCCGGATGGACCCGGAGGATATGGCACCATTTTAGAGTATATAGATATGAAAGGCGAACTTCACACAAAGGAGATTTCTCAGGGGTATCAGAAGACAACGAACAACCGCATGGAACTCATGGCAGTGATTGCAGGACTGGAAGCGTTGAACCGCCCGTGTGATGTGAAGTTGTATTCCGATTCCAAATATGTGGTGGATGCTTTTAACCAGCGATGGATCGACAGTTGGATCAAGAAAGGCTGGAAACGCGGAAAGAATGAACCAGTGAAAAATATCGATCTGTGGCAAAGACTTTTGAAAGCCAAAGAACCACATAATGTAACCTTTATATGGGTAAAAGGGCATGACGGTCATCCGCAGAATGAGCGGTGCGATGCACTTGCAACATCTGCGGCAGATGGGGACGACTTAATATAATCTGGGACGGAGTAAAATTAAAAATACTCCGTCCCCAATTAAAAATACCCTGTCCCCGATTGAGAATACCCTGTCCCCATAAACAAGTAAGACAAGTAATCGCAGCTGTAATTGCCGAAAGGCAGCAGGTGAGGAAAGTCCGGGCTTCACAGGGCAGAGTGCCGGATAACGTCCGGTGGAGGCGACTCCAAGGCCAGTGCAACAGAGATAGACCGCCTGCGCAAACGTGCAGGTAAGGATGGAAAGGCAGTGTAAGAGACTACCGCCCCGACGGTAACGTCGGGGGCACATGTAAACCCCACTCGAAGCAAGACCGGATAGAGACGATGTGGCGGCCCGTCACGTCTCAGGTGGGTTGCTGGAACCTGCCGGTAACGGCAGGTCTAGATAGATGATTACTCAACGACATAACCCGGCTTATCGTCTTGCTTGTTTATGGGGACAGGGTATTCTCAATCGGGGACAGGGTATTTTTAATTGGGGACGGAGTATTTTTAATTTTACCCCGTCCCAGATGAAGGAAGGGGGATTAGGGAAATGTATAAGAGGATTTTTTTGATCGTGCTGGATTCTGTGGGAATTGGAGCGATGCCGGATGCTTCGAAATATGGAGACGCGGGAGCGAATACGCTTGGACATGTCTGGGAGGAGCGGAAGGATCTTAATATTCCGAATCTGCGGAAGTTGGGGCTTGGGAATCTGTGTGGCAAAGAGGATAAGGCGCAGGGCTATTATATGCGCCTTAAGGAGAGAAGTGCTGGAAAGGATACGATGACCGGGCACTGGGAAATGATGGGGCTTCATGTAAAGGAGCCGTTTCTTACATTTACAGAACATGGGTTTCCGCAGGAACTGATTCATAGGCTGGAGAAGGAATTTGGCAGGGAGATTATCGGAAATAAGTCGGCCAGTGGGACAGAGATATTGGAAGAGTTCGGGGAAGACGAGATCAGAGATGGGAAATTAATTGTCTATACTTCGGCGGATTCTGTGCTTCAGATCTGCGGGCACGAGAAGTACACAGGGCTTGATAATCTTTACAGATATTGTGAAGTGGCAAGAGAGATAACGATGCGCCCGGACTGGAAGGTAGGGCGTGTGATCGCAAGACCTTATGTGGGTGAGAGAAAGGGAGAGTTTAAACGGACGGCAAACCGGCATGATTATGCGATCAAACCTTACGGAAGGACGGTATTAAATCTCCTGAAGGATGCAGGGCTGGATATGATCAGTGTTGGTAAGATCAATGACATTTTCTCCGGTGAAGGAGTGACTGAAGCATATAAATCAAGATCCAGTGTGCATGGGATGGAACAGACGATTGAACTGACGGAGAAAGATTTTAACGGATTATGCTTTGTAAATCTGGTGGATTTTGATGCATTGTGGGGGCACAGACGGAATCCGCAGGGATATGCAGACGAGTTGGAGAAGTTCGACGTCCGCCTGGGGGAACTGCTTGAGAAACTTACGGATGAGGATCTTCTTCTCATTACGGCAGATCATGGGACAGACCCCACATACACGGGAACAGACCATACGAGAGAAATGGTGCCGCTTTTATGCTATTCTTCGGTAATGACAGGAAGCGGGCAGTTAGAAGAGCAGGATACATTTGGGGTTATAGGCGCGACGGTCGCGGATAATTTTGGATTGAAAAAACCGGAAGAACTGATCGGAAGATCCATACTTGGAGAACTTGTATGATTGAAAGAGAACGTATATAAAAAGGAAGCCCGGGCAGACAAGAAGTGATAAGATAGCGCTTTTTTGTCTGTCCGGACCTGATTTTTATTTTCTTCTCAGTCGTCCATCATATTTCTGTTCGCAGTATTTACAGCGGTATACTTCATTTTTTTCATCAGTCAACACAAAAACATGATCTAATTCCTGTTCAATAGAAGTGATACAACGTGGGTTCTTGCATTTGATGACGTTGCGGATCTCTTTTGGCAGATGAAGACGTTTCTTATCTACTACACGCTCGTCTTTTACGATGTTGATCGTAATGTTATGGTCGATAAATCCAAGGACATCAAGGTCTATAAAGTCGAGGGGGCATTCTATTTTCATAATGTCCTTCTTGCCCATCTTGCTGCTTTTTGCATTTTTAATGATAGCAACGCAGCAATCCAGTTTATCAAGGTGAAGATATTTGTATATGTCCATGCTTCGTCCCGCCTGGATATGGTCGAGGACGAATCCTTCGGAAATCTGTCCAACATTCAGTGTGTTCTTAAACATGTCTCATCCTCCTATACTTCCAGATTTAACAAAGTTATGATAAGTGCCATTCGGATGTATACCCCATACTGTGCCTGTTTGAAATAAGCGGCTCTTGGATCTTCATCAACTTCAACGGAAATCTCGTTCACGCGCGGAAGTGGGTGGAGCACATACATGTGTTCAGGGGCCAGTTCCATCTTTTTGGAATCAAGAATGTAGAAATCTTTCATGCGGACATAGTCTTCCTCGTTGAAGAAACGTTCTCTCTGTACACGGGTCATATATAAGAAATCAAGTTTCGGAAGGGCATCTTCAAGTCGTACGACTTCCTCGTATTCAATGTTCTGACGGTCCAGCACATCTGTGCGGATATAGCCGGGAAGCCGAAGTTCTTCCGGTGAGATCAACAGGAATTTCACATTGGGGTAGCGAACCAGTGCCTGGATCAGAGAATGAACGGTGCGTCCGAATTTGAGATCGCCACATAAACCAATGGTCATATTGCCAAGACTGCCCTTTAAGGAGTACATAGTCAAAAGATCGGTCAGTGTCTGAGTCGGGTGCTGATGTCCGCCGTCGCCTGCATTGATGACAGGGATGGTGGAATGAGCGCTTGCGACCAGTGCCGCGCCTTCTTTTGGATGACGCATCGCACATATATCAGCATAACAGGAAATCGTACGGATCGTATCGGCAACGCTTTCGCCTTTGGCAGCAGAACTGGAATCTGCTGAAGAAAAACCGAGAACACTCCCGCCTAAGTTCAGCATTGCTGCTTCGTGACTTAATCTGGTACGGGTACTTGGTTCATAGAATAAAGTGGCAAGTTTCTTGCCGGCACATACATGAGCATATTTTTCGGGATTTGCCTCGATGTCTTTCGCGAGGTTCATCAGTTCTTGTAATTCTTCCACGGAGAAATCCAGTGGACTCATCAAGTGTCTCATAAAACCCTCCTTAAATTCAACAGTATATTGTTCAAAAGTCTCCATACATAATATAATAAATGTAAGAGTTTTTCAATGCTTTTCACTGCCTGCGGAGAATTTTTTCAAATAAGAGACCGGCGCCAAACCAGTAAGGGGCATAATCAAGCCGGATCAGTCCGTTCACATTCAGAGGTGCGTTGCTGTAATCCCACGGGCAGGCGTCATATTTCCTTAAAAATGAGCCGGAGATGTATTCGCCTAAAAATATGAAAAACGTGTATACACTTCCCCGGAGAAAGAGATTTTTCTTTCTAAGAAGCAGGCATACAGGCTTTAGGAGGCTTGCCATTCCATAGATAGGGAACATAAGAATGGAGGTTTTTCCCATAAGTTTTAAGTTGTTGTCTTTGTAGGAACGAAGTCCGGTAAACAGGATTTCCATACACCAGCCAGTCGTCCCGCATGTTAAAAAATCGTGTCTCATAATATTCAGTATGGGGAAATATATGGTATTTTATACGCAAATGAGAAACTACTTATTGAAGTGTATCTGTATGTGGGAGTATAATACGAATGAATCTAATCGAAGGAGAATGAAGAGATGGAATCACTGCAGGATCTTAGAAAACAACTGGACGAAGTAGATCAGAAAATGGTACGTCTGTATGAAAAACGAATGGCTATCTGCGCGCAGGTGGGGGAATATAAAGCGGCGGCGGGAAAAGAAGTATTCGACTGTCAGAGAGAGAAGGAAAAATTACAGGCTGTGGCAGACATGGTGGAATCTGAATTTAACAAAAAAGGAGTTCGGGAGTTATACCGGCGGTTAATGTCTATGAGCCGGCGGCTGCAGTATGAGCAGATTGGTATGAAGAGGTGTAATATGAGAGTAAAAGAATTGATCGTATACAGAGGGATAGAGAAAGGAAATGTTCTTGAGGATATCAGTTTCCTTTCTGATCATTATGATCACCCAGATTATGAGAATGAAGAGTTGAGGCTTAAGTTGCATCAATGCGCCGGTGAGTTCCTTGATATGGCGGTCAGTTATGGGCTTGAGGGGAATCTGTGGCATACCTGTCTGGCGTATCTGCTGGCAAGCCATGAGAATCCGTATAGCACTTCCTGTGAGATCGTAGGAGAAGTGGAAGGCAGTATCAATGATGCGGCGCTTCATGACTTCGAGATATTGAAAGAGATGTTTGATTACGATTTTTCACCGGTAGAGGAAGCACTTGAGACGAACTGCCTGTCATTTATAAATGATTATAGAGATGTGAGTGGTCATGGCAAAGTATTTAATAAAAGAATCAGAGACCGGATCTGTGAACTGAGCCGCCATCTTGCCGGGGCAGAAGATGCCAGAGATTTCAAAAACATCATGACTCAGTTTTACAAAGAGTTCGGGGTAGGAAAACTGGGACTTCATAAGGCATTTCGCGTGGAGCATAAAGGAGATAGCGTAGAGATCGTACCGATCACAAAGATCGCACATGTACATCTCGATGATCTGGTAGGATATGAGATAGCCAAGAAGAAGCTCATTGATAATACGGAGGCATTTGTCAGTGGGAGAAAGGCAAATAACTGCCTGCTTTTTGGCGATGCAGGTACAGGGAAATCTTCTTCTGTCAAGGCAATCCTGAATCAGTATTACGACAGGGGGCTTCGCATGATCGAAGTGTACAAGCATCAGTTTCAGGATCTGAATGATATTATCGCACAGGTAAAGAACCGTAATTACAAATTCATCATTTACATGGACGACTTGTCTTTTGAAGAATTTGAGGTTGAATACAAATATCTGAAAGCAGTGATCGAAGGAGGGCTGGAACGGAAACCGGACAATATCCTGATCTACGCGACTTCTAACAGAAGACATCTGGTCCGGGAAACCTTTAAGGATAAGATGGATCGTGACGAGGAACTTCACACGAATGATACCGTGCAGGAGAAGTTGTCACTAGTGGCGAGATTTGGCGTAACCATTTATTTTGGAAAGCCGGATAAGAAACAGTTTCAGGAGATCGTGCGGGAACTTGCAAAGAGAAATGATATTCAGATGCCGGAAGACGAACTGCTTCTGGAAGCAAATAAGTGGGAATTAAGCCACGGGGGGCTGTCAGGACGGACGGCGCAGCAATTTATCGATTATCTGGCGGGGACAAGATGAAGAAAGAACTGACAACCGGAAATGTAACAAAGACGATGCTGCTGTTTGCGGCGCCTATGGTTCTGGGAAATCTTCTGCAGCAGTGTTATAATATCGCGGATACACTGATCGTAGGGCGGTTTTTAGGCGCCGGGGCGCTGGCGGCAGTAGGAGCGGCATATACGCTGATGACATTCCTGACATCCGTATTGATCGGACTTTGCATGGGAAGTGGAAGTGTATTTTCCTTTTATTTTGGGAAAAGAGATGAAGAGAAAATGAAGGAGGGAATGCGTGCCTCCTTTCTTTTTGTGGGAACAGTCGCGATTATAATGAATGTCTTTGTATTTGCAGGACTTGACGTGATCTTGCAGTTTCTTAAAGTTCCGGTAGATATCTATGGAATCATGAGGGAATATGTGTGGGTGATTTTCTGGGGGATATTTTTTGTATTTTTGTATAATTATTTTGCTTTTCTTCTCCGGGCTGTGGGAAATTCCGTGATACCCCTGTGGTTTCTGGCTATATCTTCGGTAATGAATATTGCCCTGGACCTTATATTTGTAGTTGGTTTTCAAATGGGTGCAGAAGGGGCGGCGTGGGCGACAGTGATCGCACAGGTCATGGCAGGGATGGGAATCACCATTTATACATGGGTGAAAGAGCCGGGACTTCGATTCTTTTGCAGATCAAGAAGTTATAAAGATATGATGCGGGAAACCATGCCGGAGATTGTGAGATTTTCCGTCGCAGCAAGTGTCCAGCAGTCGGTGATGAATTTCGGGATACTGATGATCCAGGGACTGGTAAATAGTTTCGGGACGGCTGTTATGGCGGCATTTGCTGCAGCAGTAAAGATTGACTCCTTTGCTTATATGCCGGCGCAGGAATTCGGAAATGCATTCTCGATCTTCACGTCTCAGAATTACGGGGCAGGGGATGGGAAGAGAGTCAAAGAAGGCGTGCGTACTTCAATGAGAGTATCGTTTGCTTTTTGCGTGTTTGTGTCGGCGGTCATCTTTCTTGCCGCCAGATATCTGATGATGATATTTATAAGACCTGAAGAGACGGAGATCATCTACCTTGGCATACAGTATTTGCGGATCGAGGGAAGTTTTTACTGTGGGATCGGACTTTTGTTCCTGCTGTATGGATATTACAGAGGAATCGGGAAACCAGAGATGTCCGTGGTGCTCACTGTGATTTCTCTTGGCACCCGAGTACTTCTTGCCTATATACTGGCGCCGGTGTTTGGCGTGACTATGATCTGGTGGGCGATCCCTGTCGGCTGGTTCCTGGCAGATATGACAGGCATGTTATATATGCGGAGAAATGATCCTAAATCATTATTCAAGAATTTGAAGCCCTGAGATATCGGAATCTATCACCAGAGAGTAGTTGGTATAGTATACTACGAATCCCGGTTTTGCTCCGTTTGGTTTCTTCACATGCTTTTTCTCCACATAATCAATCTCGACTTTGTCAGATCCACGGTTTTTGGAATAATAAGCAGCCAGTTTTCCGGCTTCCTCGAACGTGCGGTCCGGCAGTTCGTCACCGTTTGTGCGGACGATCACATGGGAACCCGCTGCGCCCTTTGCATGGAACCACCAGTCGTTTCCATTTGCAAAGGAGAAAGTAAGTTCATCGTTTTGAAAATTATTTTTTCCAACATAGATATGATAACCATCGCTTGAGAGATAGTGCATTGGCCTGCTGGTGAGTTTCATTTTTTTTCTGGTGGATTTCCGGCGGACATAACCGCTTTGCACCAATTCTTCCTTGATCTGGGCAAGATCCGGTTCACTGAGCGCGATATCAAGGGCGTTGCTTACGGATTCCAGATATTCAATATCTGCACGGGTATCTTTGATAAGTTCAGAAAGCGCCTCAAAGGTACGTTTCTGTTTGTTGTATTTTGCAAAATATTTCTGCGAGTTCTCCTGTGGTGTTTTTGTCGGGTCAAGAGGAATGGTAATGTCTGTATTGGTGTAGTAGTTGAGACATTTTAATTCCTTAGAAGCCGACGGGAGGTTATAACCATAAGTGTTGATCAGTTCCCCGTAAACCTTATATTTTTCACGATTTTCCGTGTCCTGAAGCTGTTTTTTCTGCAGATCCAGTTTCTTGCGGTTACGTTCAAGCGCTGTCTGTACGACATGGCGTAAGTCTGCGCTTTTTTGTCGGATCCGTGTCACCGTGTTTTTGGTGGCATAATAAGTAGAGAGTACTTCAGAAATGGAACTGTACTCCTGCCTGGGATATGTTTCATAATGGGAGAGTGGAAAAGCAGAAAATTCCACAGGTGCATGGTCTTTGTAATAAATGACCGGTTGGAAACGTTTGTCAAGGATCCGTTCCATGTAATAAGTAAATTGGCGGTAGAGGTGCGTCAGCAGATCCTCGGACATATCGGCTGCGGTTGGTTCTGAATCCATTCCGGCAAGGTGACAGATGTCTTCTGCCGCTACAGGGCTGATTCCGGTAAAGCCCATGTACAGTGCCTTTCCTATAGACGTCGGTTTTGCGCGCAGTGTCCGGATAAAAGTTTCAAGATCCACCGTAAGAGGATTCTCTTTTGCCATTGTATCAGGGATAAAATATTCCCGTCCCGGGAGCACTTCGCGGATGGAACTCATCTGCGCGGATACATGCTTGATGCTGTCGATGATCATGCCATTATCATTGCAAAAGATGATATTGCTGTGTTTTCCCATGATCTCGACGATCAGTTTCTTTCTGCAAGGGTCTCCCAGTTCATCCAGATGTTCAATATCCATACAGACGATACGCTCCAGTTTGGGCTGGTAAATATCTACGATCCTGCCGTTTCCAATGTGCTTGCGAAGAAGCATGCAGAAGTTTGGCGCGGTCATGGGTCCCGGTTTATTTTCCTCCGTGAGATAGATGAGAGGAAGAGAGGCGCTGGCTGAGATGTAGAGCCTTCTTTGTCCGTCTGGTGTTTTTATCGTAAGGAGGAGTTCGTCCGCCTCCGGCTGTGCGATTTTGGCGATCCGTCCGCCTGTAAGGTTTAGATTCAGTTCATTTACAATAGATGCTACGGTAATTCCGTCAAAAGCCATGATGATCGATCCTCTTTCTTTAAAGTATTGTAATGTTTTCATTGTAGTATAGTTGACGTTATTTTGCAAATGGCTTATAATAAATGCTGGAAAAAAATGAATTTTGATATGCAGGAGTCTCTGCAAGAAGAGGTTTACTATGATAAAAAGTATGACAGGTTTCGGAAGATGCGAAGTCGAAGCAGGTGAGAGAAGATTTGCAGTGGAGATGAAGGGCGTGAACCATCGTTACCTTGATGTGAATATCCGCATGCCGAAGAAACTTAATTTTTTTGAAACAGCGATCCGTAACTTGATGAAACAGAGTATTCAAAGAGGTAAGATCGATCTGTTTATCACTTATGAAGATCTGTCCGAGAATCAGGTATCTCTGAAATATAACGAGATATTGGCAGAAGAATATCTGACGTATTTTAAACAGATGGAAGAAAAGTTCTCTCTGGAAAATGACATCCGTGTGTCGACGCTTTCCCGGTGCCCGGAAGTGATCACGATGGAAGAACAGGTCATTGATGAGGAAGAATTGTGGAACGGGCTGAAACAGGCGCTTGATGGAGCCATCCGGCAGTTTGTGGAGACAAGAGGGACAGAGGGCGAGAACTTAAAGAAAGACATAATCGCGAAGCTTGACGGTATGCTGGAATTAGTGGCATTTATTGAAGAGCGCGCCCCGGAGATCATTGCTCAGTACCGTGCAAAGTTAGAAAATAAAGTGAAAGAACTTCTGGAAGATACACAGATCGAGGAAGGGCGTATTGCTGCCGAAGTTGTCCTGTTTGCGGATAAGATCTGTACAGATGAAGAAGTTGTGCGTCTGAGAAGCCATATCGTACACATGAAGGAGACTCTGGAAAAAGGAGAGGCAGGCATCGGGCGTAAACTGGACTTTATCGCGCAGGAGATGAACCGTGAGGCGAACACGATCTTGTCCAAGGCAAATGACCTGGATATTTCCAATGTGGGTATTAATTTAAAGACTGAGATTGAGAAGGTAAGAGAACAAATTCAGAATATTGAATAGGAGAGACATCATTATGGATAAGGAAGGGATTCTTGTTGTAGTATCAGGGTTTTCCGGTTCGGGAAAAGGAACGATCATGAAAGAACTTCTGGGAAGATATGACAATTACGCATTATCTGTCTCTGCCACGACGCGTGGCCCACGGCCGGGAGAAGAAGAAGGACGGGAATATTTTTTCAAAACAAAAGAAGATTTTGAAAAAATGATTGCGAAAGACGAACTGATAGAGTATGCTAAGTATGTTGATAATTACTATGGGACTCCGCGAAGTTACGTGGAAGAGCAGTTACAGGCCGGGAAAAATGTAATCCTGGAGATCGAGACGCAGGGCGCCCTTAAGGTGAAAGAGAAATTCCCGGATACGTTGCTTTTGTTTGTGACGCCGCCTACAGTCAAAGAACTGCGGAAACGCCTTGCGGGGCGGGGAACAGAGACTTCGGAAGTTATCGAAGAGAGGATCGCACAGGCAAAACGAGAGGCAGAAGTCATGGACCATTATGATTATCTGATCATCAACGATGAACTGGAGGCTTGTGTGAAAGAGGTGCACAGCATCATTCAGGGAGAGCACAGAAGAACTTATCGGAATCAGGCATTTATAGAAAATATAAAGAAAGAGTTGAAAGGAGAATAGTGTATGCTACATCCATCTTACACAGACTTAATGCAAGTAGTAAATAAGAATGTCGAGGAAGGCGAGACAAAGGTTGTCAACAGCCGTTATTCTATCGTAATGGCAACAGCAAAGAGAGCGAGAGAGATCATTGACGGCGCTATGCCGCTGGTAGATGCGAAGCATGCAGATAAGGCGCTGTCTGTTGCAATTGATGAATTAAACCAGGCAAAGATCAAGATTGTCGGAGAAGAAGATGAGGGATAGGGATCTTAAGGCAGATGCGAAGGAGTGTCTGCCTTTCTTACAGACTAAGATACTGTTTATTTCCCTTGGCTGCGATAAGAATCTGGTGGATTCTGAAGTAATGCTTGGACTTCTTGATAAGGAAGGCTGCCAGATTGTTGATGATGAGGCAGAGGCAGACGTCATTGTGATCAATACCTGCTGCTTTATCCATGACGCAAAGGAGGAGAGCATCCAGACCATTCTGGAGATGGCAGAATACAAAAAAGAAGGAAATCTAAAAGCCCTTATTGTGACCGGGTGTCTGGCACAACGTTACAGGGAGGAGATCCTTGTGGAGATACCAGAAGTAGACGCGGTGCTTGGAACGACTGCCTATGACAAGATCGTGGAAGCGGTAAAAGAAGTGCTTGCAGCCGGTGAAAGTTTTGTGACGCTTAAGGATCTGGATGTGCTTCCTGAGGTGGACGCAAAAAGACTTGTGACAACAGGCGGGCATTTTGCCTATCTTAAGATTGCCGAAGGGTGTGATAAGCATTGCACTTACTGTATCATACCGAAGATCCGGGGGAATTATAGAAGTGTCCCCATAGAGCGCCTGGTAAAAGAAGCGGAAGAACTGGCAGAGCAGGGAGTGAAGGAACTGATCCTTGTGGCGCAGGAGACCACCCTCTATGGCAAAGATCTCTATGGAGAGAAGTCTCTTCATAAATTGCTGCGGGAACTGTGCAAGATAAAAGGGATCTGGTGGATCCGGGTTCTTTACTGTTATCCAGAAGAGATTGACGACAATCTCATACAGGTGATAAAGGAAGAGAAGAAGATCTGTCATTATCTGGATATTCCGATCCAGCACGCAAGTGACGAGATCTTAAAGCGTATGGGGAGAAGGACTTCCAAAAGGCAGCTGATCGATATCATCAGGAAATTAAGGAAAGAGATTCCTGATATTACGATCCGGACCACGCTGATCACCGGGTTTCCGGGAGAGACGAAAGAACAGCATGAAGAACTGCTGCAGTTTGTAGATGAGATGGAATTTGAACGGCTGGGTGTGTTTACTTATTCCCCGGAGGAAGATACCCCGGCGGCAGAGATGGAAGGACAGATTCCGGAGGAAGTCAAAGAAGACCGTCAGGCGGAATTTATGGAACTTCAGCAGGAGATTGTATTTGCACAGGCAGAAGATATGATCGGCAAAGAAATGCTCGTGATGATCGAGGGAAAGGTTGCCGATGAGAATGTCTATGTAGGAAGAACTTATAAAGATGCGCCGAATATAGATGGTCTGATATTTATTGATACAGAAGAAGAACTGATGTCAGGGGATTTCGCGAAGGTGCGGGTGACCGGGGCATTAGAATATGATTTGACAGGAGAATTGATGGAATGAATTTACCAAATAAGTTGACAGTGTTAAGAGTGATCATGGTACCGTTTTTTGTATTTTTTATGCTGACAGGAGTGGGAGGGGCAGCGAATAAATGGATTGCGCTTGCGATCTTCTGCGTGGCAAGTCTTACAGACATGCTGGACGGCAAGATCGCCAGGGCAAGAAACCTTGTGACGAACTTCGGGAAATTTATGGATCCGCTGGCGGACAAGCTTCTCGTATGTTCTGCAATGATATGTCTTATCCCGTCAGGAAAACTTGCGGCATGGATCGTAATCGTCATTATCGCAAGAGAGTTTATCATCAGTGGATTCCGTCTGGTAGCGTCTGACAATGGAATCGTGATCGCTGCAAGTTACTGGGGAAAATTCAAGACTGTATCGCAGATGGCGATGATCATTGTGCTGATCGCAGATTTTGGCGGTGTATTTGACAGGATTGGAACCGTGCTGATCTGGGTATCCTTAATATTGACGATCGTATCTTTGATTGATTATGTGGCGAAGAATGTACAAGTATTGACACAGGGAGGCATGTAAAGATGACAGTAGAACTTCTGTCAGTAGGAACAGAGATCCTACTTGGAAATATCGTAAATACCAATGCGGCATATCTGTCTGAGAAATGTGCGGGACTTGGATTGTCCTGTTATCATCAGAGCGTGGTAGGAGATAATGAAGAGCGTCTCGATGACGCGATACGGCTGGCGCTCTCAAGGTCAGATATTGTGATCTTAGGCGGCGGACTTGGCCCTACAAAAGATGACCTGACCAAGGAAGTGACGGCAAAAGTATTTGGAAAAGAATTATATGAAGATGCGCATGTGAAAGATAGTATCGCAGGATTTTTTGCACAGATGCAGACAAAGCAGGTGACAGAGAATAACTGGAAACAGGCGCTTGTGCCGGAAGGGGCGCTCGTCGTGGATAATCATAATGGAACGGCGCCGGGACTGATCCTGGATGAGATGCTTGACGGAGAGCGGAAGATCGCGATCTTGCTTCCGGGACCACCGAACGAATTAAAGCCGATGTTTGAAGAGTCTATCGAGCCGTATCTTCGCAAACTGCAGCCGGAAAGCCTTTATTCCCGTATGGTGAAGTTATGTGGGATCGGCGAGAGCCGGGCGGAGACGATGATCTCCGATTTGATGGATGCCCAGACCAACCCGACCATTGCGCCTTATGCGAAGACCGGGGAGGTTCATCTCCGTGTGACAGCCAAAGCAGAGAGTGAAGAACAGGCGGAGGAACTCCTTGCTCCGATGGTAAAAGAACTGTACCGTCGATTTGGTTCGCTGATCTATACAGAAGACGAACATGTAAATCTGGAAGATGCGGTCGGAGAACTTCTGAAAGAGAGAGGAATGACGGTTACAACGGCAGAATCTTGTACCGGAGGACGACTGGCGGGCAGGCTTGTCAATGTGGCAGGGATCTCGGATGTGTTCAAAGAAGGATATATCACTTATTCTAATGAAGCAAAAGAAAAACTTCTCGGTGTAAAGAAAGAGACATTGGATGTATATGGAGCAGTCAGTGAACAGACTGCGAAAGAGATGGCAGAAGGCGCGGCACGCGCAGCGGGAGCAGATGCATCTGTCAGTGTCACCGGAATCGCAGGGCCGGACGGCGGTACGGAAGAAACTCCGGTGGGACTTGTATATATCGGCTGTTATGTGGCAGGAAGTACCCGTGTGGAAGAATATCATTTTACAGGGAACCGGGATAAGAACCGCGATTACGCTGTAGTGAGGGCGCTGACTCTTCTCAGGGAAGAACTTTTGACGAATCTTGCAAACAAATAATTGACGAATATTTAATAATATGAGAAAATAATAGCGTATGATGTTAAAGATATAACAATACGTAGTTGAAAGGAGTTTTAAAATGATTTATTCACATGAAGTAGAAATGATGTGTCCGGTAGCTCAGGGTGCAAATCACGGACCGGCTCCGATTCCGGAAGAAGCAAAATGGGTAAAAGCAAAAGAGGTGAAAGACATTTCCGGTCTTACGCACGGAATTGGCTGGTGTGCTCCACAACAGGGTACATGTAAACTTACTTTGAACGTAAAGGAAGGAATCATCCAGGAAGCACTGGTAGAGACGATTGGTTGTTCAGGAATGACACATTCCGCAGCAATGGCATCTGAGATCCTTCCGGGCAAGACGATATTAGAAGCACTTAACACAGACCTTGTCTGTGATGCAATCAATACAGCAATGAGAGAATTATTCCTGCAGATCGTATACGGAAGAACACAGAGTGCATTCTCTGAGGACGGACTTCCGATTGGTGCAGGTCTTGAAGACCTTGGTAAAGGACTTCGTTCACAGGTGGGTACTATGTACGGAACTCTGGCAAAAGGTCCTCGTTATCTTGAGATGGCAGAAGGTTATGTAACAGGTATTGCTCTTGATGCGAACGATGAGATCATCGGTTATCAGTTTGTAAGTCTTGGAAAACTCACAGACTTCATCAAGAAGGGTGATACACCGAATGAAGCATGGGAGAAGGCAAAAGGTCAGTATGGACGTGTTGCAGATGCAGTGAAGATCATTGACCCGCGTCAGGAGTAGACAGTAGCGATACATAGAAGGTAATGAAAAATCAGGAGG